>JBBSCP010000034.1:0-20012 GCA_038250135.1 Acetobacterales bacterium
GATCAACCGCCAGGCGCCGACCCGGTTGCCGTGGTCGCGCCAGGCGAAGTTCAGCACGTCTGGCTGCGGCCCGCCCGGGGCGAGCTCCGCGCCCAGGCCCTCGCCGAAGGCGAAATGCTCCAAATTCACGCCAAGATAGACGGCGAGCTTCGCGCCATTCGGCCAGGCATAGGGCGTGCGGCCGGCCCAGCCGACGTAATCGTAGCGTCCATGGGTCGGCAGCATGCACTCTGTCTCCGTCAGCGCGCCTGATGTCGGGCCGTTTCGCGATGCACGCAAGTCTGGCGTCGGGGTGGGATGACCGCCGCGCGGACCTGCCTTAAGGTTTTTCGGATGGAGAGAGCGACCAAAGGGAATGACGCCGCCGGTGCGCTGCTGAGCCGTGAGGCGAGAGCGGCGCGCGCGCATCTTGCCTTGCCGGTTGCGCTCGGCGTGGGACAGGTCGCCATCGGGATCGCCCAGGCCTGGCTGATCGCGAGCCTGCGGGCCGGGCTGCTGGGATTCGGGGCCTCGGGCTGGGGGTAGCTGGCGGCCGCGGCGGCGCTGGCGCTGCTCTCGGCCGGGCTCGGCATCGTCCAGGAACGCGCACTGATCGCGGCCGGGGAGGCCGCGAAGGCCCGGCTGCGCAGCGCGGTGTTCGCACGCCTGCTGGCAAGCGGCGCGGAGGATGGGCGCCCTGTCGGCGAACGCGCGGCGATCGTGGTGGACCGGATCGAGGCGCTGGACGGCTTCCTCACGCGCTGGGTGCCGGCCGCGATGCTGGCGCTGGCCGGGCCGGCGCTGGTGGCCGCGGCGGCCTTCGCGGCCGATGTGACGAGCGGCGTGATCCTGCTCATCGCTGGGCTGCTGGTGCCGGTGGCGATGGCGCTGACGGGAATCGGTGCGGCCCAGGCCAGCCGCAATCAATTCGCGGCGCTCGGCCAGCTTTCCGGCCGCTTTCTCGACCGCATGCGCGGCCTGCCCACCCTGGTGCTGTTCCGGTGCCAGGAGGCCGAGGCCGAGTCGCTGCGCCTCGCCGCCGAGGAATTGCGCGCCCGCACGATGCGCGTGCTGCGAGTCGCCTTCCTGTCCTCGGCTTCGCTGGAGGCGCTGGCGGCGGCGGCCATCGCCAGCCTCGCCATCCGACATGGCGCGGTGCTGGGGCTGACCCATCCCGATCCGGTGGCGGCGATTTTCTGCCTGCTGCTGGTGCCCGCCTTCTTCGCGCCGCTGCGCAGCTTCTCCCAGGCCTATCAGGAGCGGCTTTCGTCGCGCGGCGCGGCGGCGGAACTGGCGCCGCTGCTCGCCGAGCCGGAATTGCCACCCGGCCTGCTGCTGCAGGAGGTGCCGGCCAAGCTGGTCGTCACGTTCCAGGATGTGCGGCTGACCTATGACCCATCGCGCCCGCCGGCGCTGGATGGCCTGTCCTTCCGCGTCATGCCCGGCGAGACGCTGGTGCTGGCGGGGCCGTCCGGTGCCGGCAAATCCTCCGTGCTGCGGCTGTTGATGGGATTTCGGCGGCCCGATTCGGGGCGCATTGCGCTGAACGGGCAGGACGCCACCGCCCTCGCCCCCGCCGAGTTGCGGCGCCTTTCCGCCTATGTCGGCCAGCGGGCGCATCTGTTCCGCGCCACGCTGCGCGAGAACATCGCCCTTGCGCGGCCGGAGGCCAGCACGGCGGAGGTCGAGGCGGCGGCGGAGGCCGCACGCGTCATGGATTTCGCGAAGGATTTGCCGCAGGGCCTCGACACGCTGCTCGGCGAAGGTGGGTTCGGCCTGTCGGGCGGCCAGGCGCAGCGCGTGGCGGTGGCCCGTGCCTTCCTGCGCGACTGCCCGCTGATACTGCTGGACGAGCCGACGGCGCATCTCGACCCGGGGACGGAGGCCGAGGTGCTGGACAGCTTGCGGCGCCTTTGCGCCGGCCGTACCGCGATCATCGCCAGCCATTCGCGCGCGGCGCAGCGCGCACTCGGCCGCGTCATCGAGATCGAGGCCGGGCGCGCCATCGGCCAGCGGGTAGCCGGCGAATGATCGCGGACATGCTGCGCGTCCTGGGTTTGTGGCGCAGCCGCACGAACTGGCTGCTGGCCGGCATGGCCGTGGCGGTCGCCACGGCGCTGGCGGGGCTCGCGCTGCTCGGCCTGGCTGGCCAGGGGGTGGCGGAGGGGGTGACGGCGGCAACGATCTTCGCCGGCGGCGGCACGGCGCTGTTGCTGATGCGCCCGGTGGTCGTGCTGCGTCCGGTCGCGCGGTATTTCGAGCGACTGATCACGCATGCCGCCACCTTCCGCGCCATCGCGGATACGCGGGTCTGGTTCTTCCGCCGCCTCGCGGAGCGGCTGCCCGCGGGGCTTGGCTTCCGGCGGGCGGGCGACCTGCTCGGCCGGCTGGTTTCGGACATCGATGCGCTGGACCGCGTCTATCTCGGCGCGCTGGTGCCGGCCGTTGCGGCGCTCAGCGCGGTGGTCGTGGTCGCGCTGATCCTCGGCGCCATCTCACCCGTTCTGGCGGCGCTGGTTACGCTGCCGCTGGCGCTCACGCTGCTGCTGCCGCCCTTGCTCGCGCCTGGCGCGGCTAAGGCGGGGGTGCGAGTGGCGGTCGGCCAAGGCGCGCTGCGCGCCGCGGTGGTCGATCCACTGACCGGCGTCGAGGACACCCTGGCGGCCGGGGCGGAATCCCGCGCCGCGGCGCGCGTCGCGGCCGAGGGCGCGGCGCTCGACTCGGCGCAGCGCGGCTTGGCGCGGCGCAGCGCCTGGGGGGGCGCGGCAGGCGCGGTGCTGACGCAGGCGGCGATGCTCGGCGCGCTGGCCTATGGTCTGGCGATGGGGGAGATGGGAGTTGCCGGCGCGGTGCTCGGCCTGTTTCTGGCAACGGCCGCGGCGGAGGCGCTCGGCCTGATGCCCCGCGCCGGCGCGGCGCTGGCAGCGGCGGCGGCGAGCGCGCGGCGGCTGTTCGAGGCCGCCGATTCGCCGGCGCCGGTGGTGGAACCCGTGATGCCCGCGGCGTTGCCGAGCGGCCATGCGCTCTGCATCGAGGGTGTAGGCTTTCGCTGGGCGGCCGATCGCGCGCCGGTCTTTGAAGGGCTGAGCCTCGACGTGCCGGAAGGCGCGCGGATCGCGTTGCTCGGCCCTTCGGGCATCGGCAAATCGACGCTGACCTCGCTGCTGCTGAAACTCGCGGCGCCGCAGGCCGGGCGGATCACCCTTGGCGGCGTCGATATCGCGACACTGTCGGCCGATGCGGTGCGCGGGCGGATCGCCTGCCTGACGCAGGATGCGCGGCTGTTCGATGACAGCATCGAGGCCAATCTCCGCCTCGCCCGGCCAGAGGCGAGCGAGGCCGAGCTTTGGCTGGCGCTCGAACGCGCCGGTATCGGGGAAGTGGTGCGCGCCCTTCCTGAGGGGCTGGCCACGCGCTGCGGTGAGGCCGGCGCGCGCTTCTCCGGCGGCCAGGCGCGGCGCCTGGTGTTGGCGCGCGCGCTGCTGACCGAAGCGCCGGTGCTGATCCTCGACGAGCCAGCCTCCGGCCTCGATCCCGAAACCGAACGCGCCTTCCTTGAGACGCTTGGCGAGGCCACGGCGGGGCGTACCGTGATCCTGATCGTGCACCGGCTGATCGGCGTGGAGCGCCCGCAACGGATCTACCGTCTGTTCGGCGGCCAGGCTTTGGCCGCCGCCGCCTGATTGTCCGGTCGCCGCGCCTAATCGAAGGGTACGCCCTCGATCAACTCATGCAGCGCCTTGGGATCGAGGAGTTCCACGATGTTGTGCGCGGGCTCTCTCACCCATCCACGGCGGCGGAAGGCGGTGAAGCCGCGGCTCACCGTCTCCAGCGTCAGGCCGAGGAAATCGGCGATGTCGGCGCGTGTCATGGGCATGTCGAGCGCGGTGCCGACGTGCAGCCGCCGCCGTCCCGCTTCCGCCAATTGCAGGAGGAAGGCTGCAAGCCTTGCCTCGGCGGAACGGCGGCCGACGCTGACCAACTGGTCCTGCGTCGCCGCCAACTCCTGCACGCAAAGGTCGAGGAAGCGGCGCTCCAGCATCGGTAGTTGCTGCATCAGCCCTTCCAGTCTGCGCCGGTCTATGCGGCACAGCGTCGCCGGCGTCAGCAGCTGGGCCGAGTAGGAGTAGGTCTTCCCGGCGGTGTAGCCGAAGACATCGCCGGCAAAACGGAAGCCCAGCACCTGCTCCCGCCCATCCGGTAAAAGCCGGGTGAGCTTGGCGGTGCCCTGTGCCAGCGTGAAGACGTTGGTCGCCGGTTCGCCCTCGTGGAACACCACCATGCGCGTGCGGAGCAGGAACTGCTCCGCCTGGCCCACGACCTCATCGAGCGCGGCTGCATCCAAGGGCCTGCAAATCCCCGATACACGGGATCCGCAGGTTTCACAGACTTCGGCATCACCCAACAAATGGCTCGTCGGGCGCCTGGCGGCGTCTAGAGGGTTCACCAAAATCACTCCGCGTCCCCGGGCTCTACATACCTGATCCTTACCATAAGGTTCAAGTAGAGTTCCGGGCCGGATCACTATTCGGGCGTAACGGTCAGGGCATCGACCGCGATCGTGACTGTGCCGGGCCCGCCGACGGTGACCACCTGGTTCAAGGTGCCCCAGCTGAGCGGGTTGCCGCCCGTTGCGGCATCGAACAGGCCCAGATGGCTCATCGAGCCTGCGGCGGTCGTGAAGGTGAAGCGCAGCGCCTCGACATTGCGCTGCACGCCGGTGCCGGTGAAGGTCACGCGCTGGCGGGCATAGCCGGTGCCGGCGGGCTCGCCGGTGATGCCGGTGGCATCCGCGCCGCTGGTGCCCAGCGCTGCCCAGACGGCGCTCGGCAGGGCGGGGACGCGGCCGCAGATCGCGCGGGCAAGCAGGTTCTTCGCGTGGTCGGTCAGGTCGGTCATCTCGGGATCCTCGAAGGGGTGTTATTGCAGCGGCCGCCATCGGTGGCCGAGGCCGCGAAGACGGCCCGCGCCCAGTGGTGCGCAGCCAACCGCGGAGCGAGCGGCAGGCGTTTGAGGGCGTAAAAGAGCCATCGGATCGCCCTTGGCGATGCGATGGCGTCAGAAGCTGCCGATGAGACGCGCGCCGAGTTGCGGGCGGTCGTCGGAAAGGCCAGGGGGCACAGGCAGGGATTCGGAGGCGATCACGGCGACCATCGCGTCGCCGTCGAGCGCGAAAATCGCCACGCCGGGCGGCGGGATCAGCCCGCCGACCCGCGGGTCAGCCGGCAAGGGCGCCTCGCCCGGCCCGTACCAGCCCAGGCCGCGCAGCGCGGCTTCGGCAGCCGGAATCGGCCCGTACCAGAAATGCTGGGTCCACTCGCTCATGCGGTCTGTCTCCTGGAGGGGGTGAAGGTGGGCATCAGGGCGCCGTGGCGCCGGCCAGCAGCAGCAGCTTCGTCGTGCCGCCGTCGGGGCTGAAGGCGAGCAGCGTGGCGAGGCCGTCGTTGCGGATCTTCGTCAGCCCGTCCTGGTTCAGCGGCGTGCTGCCGGTGAAGCCGGTCATGCTGATCGCGAGGTCGCCGCCGGTGCGGTTGATCACGAGACAGGAGAAGCCATCACCCGTCGCCGTCCAGTCGATCGACAGCGTCGTGCCCGCATTGGCGGCGACCAGCCGCGCATTGTGGTTGGCGAGGCTGAGCGCCGTGCCGCCCGAGGCAGCGATCACGGGCAGCCGCCGGCCGCTGAACTGGGCGTCCACATAGCCCTTGCTCGCGGCCTGCGCGGCGGTGGTCGGATCACCCGGCAGCACCAGCGGGCCTTGCAGCGTCACGGTGCCGGAGGGGGCGACGCGCAGCCGCTCGGCGAGGGTGCCGCCGCTGCGCGTCTCGATGATGAAGGCGCCGGATTCCGCGGAGCTCGTCGTCGTCTCGCCGATGCCGGCGGCGCGCGCATAGATGGTCTGCGCGCCCACCGCATTGGCACCGCTGAATTCGAGCCGCCCGAGCGTGTCGCCATTGGCGGGACTCGTGGAGGTGCGGCGCAGCGTGAGCGCCATTGGCTGCGTCATGCCCGAAGTTGCGCCGAGCACCACCTTGCCGTTCGGGTTCGCCAGCGCATCGCCGCCGATCTCGAGCGGCGCGAGGGAGCCGGTGCCGATGCTCAAGCCGTAGGTGATCGTGGCGTCCTGGTTCTCGATGTCGAGCTCGCCGCCCTCGGTCGAGGAGCGGCGCTGCAACACGGCGCGCGTTTGATCGGGCGAGGAGGCCAGCGCCTGGCGCCGATTGCCGACCAGCACGATGCGCGACACATCGCCCGCCGTCTCACCCGTAAAGGTCGCCGAGCGTGTGTCGGAGGCGATGACCGAGAGGCTGTCGCCCGCCGAGGCGAGGAAGACCGTCGATTGCGGCAGGTCGCAGGCAACGAGCGTTAGTCCGCCATCCAGCACCTCGACCGTGCGCCCGGCGCCGCCGCCGCCGACCATGACGCCGACGAACTGGTTGTCGCCCTGGTTGGAAGCGTTGCTGTCCACGCGGATCGCGGTCGCCGTGCTGCTGATGAAGCCGCCCACCCATTTCGTGCGGAAGGCTGTGCCGCGGATCCACGCACCGGTCGTCTGCGGATCGCGCAGCGAGAGCAGGTCATCGACGCTGCAATTGTGCATCTGGATGGAAGCACTGCCATTGCCGAGATCGAAGCCGATGTCGTAGCCGTAGCAGAAGCAGTTCACGAACTCCGCCACGTCGCTGCTCTCGATGCGGAAGGCGGTGCCGGAGCGGCGGTTGTTCCACAGCGACAGCGTGCCGCCGCCGCTCCAGCTGCCGCTGAAGGTGCTGCCTTGGAGATCGATGCGCGTTGCATCCACGACGGTCGCCGTGAAGCGGCCATTGGCGTTGGCCACGCCGTTCACGCCGGTGACATTCACGAGATCTCCGCTTACCAGCCCATGCGCGGCGCCGGCGGTCAGGCGGACCAGGCCGGCGCCATTGTTCGCGACGTTGGAGACCGCGTTCTGCACCAGCGAGACATTGGTGAGATTGCCGGTCAGGAACGGCCAGAAATGCACATCGTGAATGCGCGATATATCGTAGGTGCGCGACAGCCAGATGCCGCTGCGGTTGTCGCCGCGCACGCGCCGCACGTTTAGCCGCTGGTTGTTGTCAGAGCGGACCGCGAGGTCGAAGCCGAGAATCAGAAGGTCCTCGCAAAGCGCGTCATGGTGATTGCCGCCGCCGTCGCCGATGGTGACGGCAGTGCCGGCGAGGGCGGCGCGCAGCTGGACGCCGGCGCGCATCGTGCTGGGCGGTGCGGCCATGCCGTCGCGGATCACCGCGATGCGGCGCAGCGTGGCGGCGCGCAGCACGCGGATGGTGCGCGCGGCATCCAGCAGGATCGTGCCCGGAATGGCGCGGTAGTCGCCGCCCGAGCGCTGCCCGCCGGGGAACAGCATTCCCTCCAGGCAGACATTCTCGCGCACCGTCAGGTCGGCCGCCGCCACGCGGTAGCGGCGCGGGCCGAGCCGCACGATGCCGCCGCCGGCGGTCGCGGCTGCATCGATCGTGGCCTGGATGGCGGCGGCGTCATCGGTGGTGCCGTTGCCGATGGCGCCGTAGTCGCGGACATGGAACATGCGTTCGGCATGCACGCCGGCGGTGATCTGCGCGAAGGTGGCGCGGCGGGTCTGCGCGGCTGCACCGCTGCCTTGCACCATCGGCGCGATGTCGGCAGCGGCGAGGGCGGTGGCGGCAGGCAGGTCGGAAATGCGGGCATCGGCCATGGGGCGTCCTGTCGGGGGAAGGGGCGAGGGGGAGAGGCGCCGGCGCGATCAGAGAACGATGCGGCCGCTGCTCTCGAGCAGCAGCGCGCCGCGCGATTGCACCAGCAGCGCGAAGGGCGCGGTGACCGCGAAGGCCGGGGAGGTATCGACGGCGGCCGGATCGATCGTCGCCTCGACCCGCATCCGATAGCCGGTGCCGACGGGGGGTGCTGGGAAGCTTACACTCGCCGCGCCAGCCGAGACGGCGGCCGAGGCCGGGCCGCGCACCGGGTTGCCGCCGGCATCGCGCAGCGTGAACACGACCTCGGTGATCGGCCCGGCCACGGCGGCCTGCGCGGCGAGCGTGCCGTTGGACACGATGCCCGCCGCGATCGGCGCCAGCACCACCGTGATCGCCGCTGCCGTCGCCGCCTGGCGGATCGAGAAGCGCGGGGAGGCGGTGCGGTTGACGCGGAATGGCGCGGCCGCAGTATCGACCGTGACGCCAGCGGCGACGATGTCGCCCGTGCGCACCGGCAGCAGCGCCACGGCATCCGAGGCCTGCAGCAGGATAAGGTCGCCCGTCTCAAGCCGCGCCGCGGCGGGAGCGAAATAGCCGGCGCCGAGCGCTGTCGCCCGCGTATCGGCGGTCCGGTACAGCCAGAGGGTGAAGCCGCTGCCGGTCAGCAGGGGCGTCAGGGCGGCATCGATGAAGGGCATGTCGGGGCTCCGGTCGCGCGGCGGGACGGGGCGCACGGCAGCGCGCCCCAGGGGAACGAGGTTGGGAAGGCGTGGAATGGGCCTCAGGCCCGCGCGGCAGGGGCCGGGCGGGCGGTGGGGAGGCTTGGCGGGATGAGGATGGGCCGGGCGCAACTCGCCCCTTGGCCCGTGGTGGATAGCCTGGGGCACTAGAACAAGTCAAGAACAAAATCCTAGCGGCGCGAGTGTGGCTGGCCCCGTGCAGTCGGCGACGGCCGTGGTAAGCTCGGCCACCCGCGCTCCTGCCGAAGGTTGATCCGATGCTGCGTCGCCAGCTGCTGACCGCCGCCCTCGCCACGCTGCCGCTGCTGCCTGCGTCGGCGCAGGAGCGGGTGGTGAACGTGTTCAATTGGAACGACTACATCGATCCCTACATGATCCAGCGCTTCACGCGAGAGACCGGCATCCGCGTGCGTTACGACGTCTATGACAGCCTCGAGACGCTGGAGGGCAGGCTTTCGGCGGGGCGTTCGGGTTTTGACATCATCGTGCCCACCGCCGAGCCGACCCTGTCGCGCCTGGTGCGCGCCAATGCGTTGCGGCCGCTGGAGGCGGCATCCATTCCCAATCTGCGCAACCTCGATGCGCAGATGCAGCAGGCGGTCGCGTTCTCCGACCCGGGCAACAGGCATGCGGCCGTGTATCTATGGGGCACGGTGGGATTGGGCGCGAATGCCGAGCGGATCCGCGCCCTGGCCCCGGATGCGCCGCTCGACAGCCTGGCGCTGCTGATGGACCCGCAGCATGCGCGGCGCTTGGCGCGCTGCGGCATCACGATGATGGACAGTGCCTCGGACGTGATCCCGACCGTGCTGCGCTATCTCGGCCGCGACCCGAACAGCACGAGTGCGGAGGACCTGCGCGAGGTGGAGCGCGCCCTGCTGGCGATCCGCCCCTTCATCCGCAATTTCTCGAGCGCGGGCACGATCGAGACGCTGGCCTCTGGGCAATCCTGCCTCGCCTTCTCCTATTCGGGCGATGCGATCCAGGCGGCGGCGCGGGCGCGGGAGGCGGCGCGCGGCGTGACGGTGCACTACATCGCGCCAAAGGAGGGCGCGCAGCTGTGGTTCGACGTGCTGGCGATTCCGGCCGATGCGCCGAATGCCGAGAATGCGCACATATTCATCAACTTCCTGTTGCAGCCAGACGTGATGGCGGCGATCACCGGCCATGTCCGCTACCCGAATGCCGTCCCGGCGAGCCGCGCGCTGCTGCCGCCCGAGATAGCGGACGACCCGAGCATCTTCCCCGAAGCTGCGATGCGCGCGCGGTTCTTCACCATCGGCCCCGTGCCGCAGGCGGCCGACCGCGCGCGCAACCGAATGTGGGCGCGCTTCAAGGCGGGGCGGTGAACCTCGCCGCCGTGGGGCGTCCGGGCACACCGGAGCCCTGGCGTGATCCCGATGCGGTGCCTTTCCTGCGCATCGTGGGCGTGACGAAGCGCTTCGGCAGCTTCGTTGCGCTGGATGACGTTTCTCTCTCGATCTACCGCGGTGAACTCTTCGCGCTGCTCGGTGGCTCGGGTTCCGGCAAATCGACGTTGCTGCGCTGCCTCGCGGGCTTTCTCGAGCTCGATGCAGGGAGCATCATCCTCGATGGTCAGGACATGGCCGGCGTGGCGCCCTATGCCCGGCCCGTGAACATGATGTTCCAGTCCTACGCGCTGTTCCCCCATATGAGCGTGGCCCAGAACATCGCCTTCGGCCTGAAGCAGGAGGGTATGCCAAAGCCCGCCATCGCTGCGCGCGTGACGGAGATGCTGGCGCTCACCCGCATGGAAGGCTTCGGCGATCGTCGCCCCGCGCAGCTCTCGGGCGGGCAGAAGGCGCGCGTGGCCCTCGCCCGCGCGCTGGCGAAGCGGCCCAAATTGTTGTTATTGGACGAGCCGCTCTCCGCGCTCGACAAGAACCTGCGCGAGGCGACACAGTTCGAGCTGGTGAACATCCAGGAACGCACCGGCACCACCTTCATCATCGTGACGCACGATCAGGAGGAGGCGATGACGATGGCAACCCGCCTTGCGGTAATGGATCGCGGTACGCTGGCGCAGATCGGCACGCCGGGCGAGGTCTATGAATACCCCAACAGCCGCTTCACGGCCGAGTTCCTCGGTACCGCCAATATCCTCGAAGGCGTGATCGAGCGCGGCGAGGGTGGTGGCGCGCGCATCGGCTCCTCCGAATACGAGTTCGACATCGTGACCTCGTCGCCGGCCCCGAAACCGGTCGGCAGCCGCGTCTTCGTCGCCCTGCGGCCGGAGCGGATGCGCATCGCGCGAGTCGAATCCGGCACGCCGCATGCCGACAACCGCCTGGTCGGCCGCGTGCGTGACATCGCCTATTTCGGCGATTTCTTCATGGTGCATGTCGCGATGGAGGGCGGCCGAACGCTGCGCGTCAGCCTGCCCAATCTGCGCCGCATCACCGAACGTCCGGTGGATTGGGAGGATGTGGTGGCGATCACCTGGGACGCCGATGCGGGGGTGGTGCTACCGGAATGAATCGCGCGCGCTGGCTGGTCCTGGCGCTGCCGGTGGTTTGGATGGCGCTGTTCTTCGCGGCCCCCTTCGCCATCGTCTTCTCCATCGGCTTCACCGAGAGCGCCGAGGGGATTCCGCCTTACGCGCCGCTGCTGCGCTGGCGCGAGGACGGCTCGCCCTACCTGCAGCTCAACCTCGAGAATTTCCGCCTGTTGTTCGACGATCCCTTCTACATCGAGGCCTATCTGCGCAGCCTGCGCGTCGCTGCGATCTCGGCTGCTCTCTGCCTGCTGATCGGCTACCCGATGGCGCTTGCCATCGTGCGTGCGCCGGCGCGTTGGCGCGCGGCTCTGCTGATGCTTGTGGTGCTGCCCTTCTGGACCAGTTTCCTGCTGCGCGTCACCGCCTGGATCGGCCTGTTGCAGGACCGGGGCTGGATCAACAGCGCGCTGCTGGCGCTGGGCGTCGTCGAGGCGCCGGTTGCGCTGCTCTACACCGATCTCGCGATGTATCTGGGCATCACCTATTGCTACCTGCCCTTCATGGTGCTGCCGATCTACGCCACCTTGTCAAAGCTCGACGATTCCCTGCTGGAGGCCGCGGCGGATCTCGGCGCGCGGCCGGTCCGGGCCTTCCTCTCCATCACGCTGCCGCTGTCACTGCCGGGCATCATCGCCGGCTTCCTGCTGGTGTTCATCCCGGCGGTGGGCGAATTCGTGATCCCGGAATTGCTCGGCGGCCCTGACGCGCAACTCATCGGCCGCGTGCTCTGGACCGAGTTCTTCCAGAACCGCGACTGGCCGCTGGCCTCGGCGCTGGCCGTGGTGTTGCTGATTGCGCTGGTCGTGCCGATCGGCCTGTTCCAGGCGCGGGCGGCGCGGGCATGAGGCGCCTGAAGCTGCGACTGCTCGTGCCGCTCGGCCTCGGCTTCGCGTTCCTGTATCTGCCAATCCTGTTGATGGTCGCGTTCTCGTTCAACGACAGCCGCATGGTCACGGAATTCACCGGCTTCTCCTGGCGCTGGTACGGCGCGCTGTTCGCCAACGAGGCGCTGATGCAGGCGCTGTTCCTGTCGCTGCGCATCGCTGCGATCTCGGCGACGATGGCGACCATTCTCGGCACTTTGGCGGGTTTCGCCCTGTTCCGCTTCGCCCGCTTCCGAGGCCGTGCCTTGTTCGGGGCGATCATGGCGGCGCCGCTGGTGATGCCCGAAGTGATCACGGGCCTGTCACTGCTGCTGCTTTTCGTCGGGCTCGAATCTGCCTTCGGCTTTCCGGCCGGGCGCGGCGCCGACACGGTAGCCATCGCCCACGCCACCTTCGGCGCCGCCTATGTCGCCGTGGTGATCCAGGCACGGCTCGCGGATTTCGACCTGAGCCTCGAGGAGGCGGCGATGGATCTGGGCGCCAGGCCCTGGAAGGTTTTCTGCGTCATCACCCTGCCGCTGATCGCGCCCGGCGTCGTGGCGGGCTGGCTGCTGGCCTTCACCCTCTCGCTGGATGATCTCGTGATCGCGAGCTTCGTCTCGGGCCCGGGCGCCTCGACCCTGCCGATGGTGATCTTCTCGGCCGTCCGCCTGGGGCTAACGCCGGAGCTCTACGCGCTCGCCACCCTTTTGCTGGTGGCGGTCGCGCTGGCCCTGCTGGTGGCGCTGCGCTTCGGCTTGGCGCCCGGCCGCGCGCCATGATTTCTCCACGACTCCGCACTATATTGACGCCATGCGCGGTATTGCCCTCTGTCTCCTGCTACTGATTGCCGCCTGTGCCGAGCGTTGGGAGCGCCCCGGCAGCAGCGAGGCCGATGGCGATGCCGCCAACGCGGCCTGCAGCGATCGGGCGGCAATCTCGGTGCCCGTGCAACTCGCCTGGCAGATTGTCGCCCCTGCCCAGATCGAGCGCGAACGCCGCTGCTGGGTGGAAGGCGGGCGGGAGCACTGCCGGGTCTTTGACCGATTCCGCCCTGCGCAATGGGGCCTTGTGGATGTGAACACCCAGGCCCGGGACGCCTGGCGCCGCACCTGCCTGCGCGAACAGGGCTTCACCTTCCAGGGCTATCGCCCGTTGCGCCTGAATTAGTATTTTACCCTCAAGCGCCGGGCGCCCGCTCCGCGAGCTTGGCTCGCCGTACTTGCGGCGGGCCGCATTCGCGGCCTCGGTCGCCGATGGCGGCCGCAGGTCCCTCCAGGGCGCAGATGGTATAGCGCCGCGGCCGGTGGACGCGCCCCGCCAGCGGCGCTAGGAAAACGCTGGCCACGTCCGCCAAGGGGCGGGCAGGGACCCCGGAAGCCGCCATGAACCTCATCGCCGACCGACTCAATCGCATCTCGCCCTCGCAGACCATGGCGATCACCGCCAAGGCGCGCGCGCTCAAGGCGGCCGGTCGCGACATCATCAGCCTCAGCGTCGGCGAGCCCGATTTCGACACGCCCCGCAACGTCAAGGACGCGGCGATCGCGGCCATCGAGCGCGGCGAGACGAAATACACCGACAACCTCGGCACGATGGAGCTGCGCCAGGCGGTCAGCCGCAAGTTCAAGCGCGATTCCGGCCTCGACTACGCGCCCGACGAGATCATCATCTGCACCGGCGGCAAGCAGGTGATCTTCAACGCGCTGATGGCCACCATACAGGCGGGCGACGAGGCGATCATCCCTGGCCCCTGCTGGGTCAGCTACCCCGACATCGTGGCCCTTGCCGAGGGCACGCCCGTGATCGTGCCGGCCGGCCAGAACCAGGGCTTCAAGATCACGGGTGAGCAGCTGGAAGCCGCCATCACGCCCAAGACCAAGTGGGTGATCCTGAACAACCCCTGCAACCCGACCGGCGCCGCCTACAATGCCGAGGAGTTGAAGCAGCTCACCGACGTGCTGATGCGCCACCCGAATATTTGGGTGTTTACCGACGACATCTACGAGAAGCTGACCTATGACGGCTTCAAGGCGGCGACGGTGGTGGAGGTGGAACCCGGGCTGCGGGAGCGCACCATCACCATGAATGGCTGCTCAAAGGCGTATGCGATGACCGGCTGGCGCATCGGCTTCGCCGGCGCGCCAAAGCAGCTCATCAAGGCGATGGACAAGTTGCAGGGCCAGAGCACGTCGGGCACCAGCAGCATCAGCCAGGCCGCGGCGGTGGCGGCGCTCGACGGCCCGCAGGACTTCATCGGCGAGATGCGCGACGCCTATAAGCGCCGCCGGGACCTGGTGGTGGACATGATGAACGCGGCGCCGGGCATCCGCTGCCACAAGCCCGAAGGCGCCTTCTACGTGTTTCCCTCGGTGTTCGGCTGCCTCGGCAAGACCTCCGCCGGGGGTCGCAAGATCACGACCGACGAGGATTTCGTCGTGGCCCTGCTGGAGGAAACCGGCGTCGCCGCCGTGCATGGCAGCGCCTTCATGTTCCCGGGCCATTTCCGCATTAGCTACGCGACGGACGATGCCACGCTGGTCGAGGCCTGCACGCGCATCCAGAAATTCTGCGCCGGGCTGAGCTGAGCGCGTCCTTCACGCTGCGACCCGCGACGCAGCGCGATGATGCTGCGGGGCCGATCGTCTTGTGAATGCTGCTTTGATTTTGTCGCGTCAATTTGGAGGTACCTGCAACGATGCCCGCCCTCGCCAATCGTCTGAAGGATGTCGAACTCGCCGCCTCCGCGGTGATGACCACGAAGGCGCGGGAGCTCGCGGCCAAGGGCATCAAGGTGATTTCGCTGGCGATCGGAGAGCCGGATTTCGACACGCCCCGCCACGCCATCGACGCCGCCTACAACGCCGCCCTGGCGGGCGACACGAAGTATCCGCCGCAGGACGGCACCAAGGCGCTCAAGCTCGCCGTGCAGCGCAAGTTCAAGCGCGACAACAACCTCGACTACGCGCTGGACGAGATCATGATCTCGAACGGTGGCAAGCAGGTGATCATGAACGCGCTGTTCGGCACCTGCGATCCGGGTGACGAGGTGCTGATCCCCGCGCCCTACTGGATCAGCTATGCCGAGATGGCGAAGCTTGCGACCGGCAAGCCGGTTTTCGTGAGCTGCCCGCAAAACAATGGCTTCAAGCTGCGTCCCGAGGATCTCGACGCCGCAATTACGCCGAAGACCAAATGGCTGTTCCTCAACTTCCCCAACAACCCGACCGGCGCGGCCTGTTCGCGCGCCGAGATGAAGGCGTTGGCCGAGGTGCTTTTGAAGCACCCGCATGTCTGGATCCTCACCGACGACATGTATGAGCACATGACCTATGACGGCTTCGAATTCTGCACGATCGCCGAGGTCGAGCCACGCCTCAAGGATCGTGTGCTGACGGTGAACGGCGCGTCCAAGACCTATGCCATGACAGGCTGGCGCGTCGGTTTCTGCGGCGGGCCGAAATCGTTGATAGCGGCGATGGTGAACATGCAGAGCCAGATCAGCAGCGGCATCAGCACCGTCAGCCAGGCCGCCGCCGTCGCCGCGCTGGATGGCCCACAGGATTACGTGAAGGAACGCGCGGCCGTGTACAAGCAGCGCCGCGACATGGTGGTGGAGGCGCTGAACGCCTCGCCGGGCATCAACTGCCACAAGCCCGAAGGCGCTTTCTACGTCTTCCCGAACATCGCGGGCTGCCTCGGCAAAACCAGCAAGGGCGGGCGCAAGATCAACACCGATACCGAGTTTGCGCTCGCCCTGCTGGAGGAAAACCACGTCGCGGTGGTGCAGGGCGCGGCCTATGGCATGAGCCCCTACATCCGCATCTCCTACGCCACCGATACTGAAAGCCTGCGCCTGGCCTGTGATCGCATCCAGGAATTCTGCCGCGGCCTGCATTGATCCCATGCTGCTGCGCGCCGGCCGCAATGAGGACAGTGAGGGCTTCATCGCGCTGATCGGCGCCTGTTGGGCCGAGTATCCGAACTGCGTGCTCGACGTGGATGGCGAAGTGCCGGAGCTGCGTGCACTCGCCAGCTATTTCGCGCGGTCTGGCGGCGCGCTCTGGGTGGCGGAGCAGGCCGGGCGCGTCATCGGCATGGCCGCGGCGCGTCCGATGAATCAGGACTCCGCCTGGGAAATCTGCAAGGTCTATGTCGATACCACCGCGCGAGGCACCGGACTCGCGCATCGCCTGCTCGACGCGGCCGAGCGGCAGGCGCGCGTCGGCGGTGCCGCGCGCCTCGTGCTCTGGACCGACACGCGATTCGAGGCGGCGCATCGCTTCTACGAAAAGCGCGGCTTTCTCCGGCAGGGCTCGATCCGCATCCTCGACGACCTCTCGAAAAGCCTCGAATTCCGCTACACGAAGCCGCTTGCGGGCCTGGTCGTGGAGGCGCTGGATGCCGCCGCCGCCGGCAGCGCGGAACGCCGCCTCGCCCGCCTGCTGATCGATTGTGTCGAAGTGGGCGGGAGCGTCACCTACCTGCCGCCGCTCGCACCGTCGGTGGCGCTGGGATTCTGGAAGCGCGTGTCATCGCAGGTCGCACTCGGCAAATGCGTGCTGCTCGCGGCATGGCTGGAGGGCGAACTGGTCGGCACGGTGCAATTGCTGCTCGACGCGCAGGAGAACCAGCCGCACCGCGCGGAAGTGTCGAAGCTGCTGGTCGAGCCGCGCGCGATGCGCCAGGGCGTCGGCAGCGCCCTGATGCAGCGCGCGGAACAGACGGCGCGCGGCCTCGGGCGGCCCGTGCTGACACTCGACACGCGGCGCGGCACACCGGCGGAGGCGCTTTATCGCGAACTCGGCTGGCAGCAGCTCGGCATCATTCCCGATCTGGAACTCGGGCCGGATCGTCAGGCGGCGGACGTTGTATTCTTCTGGAAGGCGCTGCGATGATCACGACCGACTGGGTGCGCCTGATGGCCGCCTACAATGCGGAGATGAACCGCCGGCTCTATGCGGCCGCGGATCGGCTGAGCGAGGCGCAGCGGCGCGACAGTCGCGGTGCCTTCTTCGGCAGCATCCACTCTACCTTCTCGCACCTGCTCTGGGGCGATTCCGTCTGGATGGGGCGCTTCGCCGGCTGGGACGTGCCGAAGGCGGGCATCCCGGACAGCGGCAGCCTGCATGGCGACTGGGAGAAGTTGAAGGGCGACCGCCCCGCCTTCGACTCACGCATCGAGGGCTGGGCTGCCGCGCTCGATCCTGCCTGGCTGGAAGGTACGCTCGGCTGGTACAGCGGGGCGATGCAGCGCGACATCACCCGCCCGCGCGCCGTGCTGGTCACGCATTTCTTCAACCACCAGACACATCATCGCGGCCAGGCACATGCGCTGCTGACCGGCTTCGGTGCGAAGACCGGCGATACCGACCTGCCCTTCATCCTGCCGTTCGATTGAGGAATCCCTTCAGCGCCGCGAGCGCTTCCGCCGGCGCTTCTTTCGCCAGATAGTGGCCGGAATTCACAGGGCCGCCGCTGACGGGACCGGTGGCATAAGCTTGCCACACATCAACCGGCTGGAACCACGTGTCGATCCTCCCCTTCGCGCCTCGACCTCCCGCCGCTCGCCAAGCTCTAGCTTTGGGTGAAGGCCCAGAAGGCCAGCACCAGCCCGACCACGGCGAACAGCATGGATAGCCCCGGCCAGGTCGGGCGCGGGCCGCGGTGGCTGATGTACCAGTTCGCGACGAAGGAGCCGAACAGCGACACGGTGGCCTCCGCCCATTCGCGGTTCGCGAATCCGCGCACGATCAGCGCGCCCCAGACCACCAGCGACACCAAAGACAGGCCCCGCCAGAGAAGGTCGATCAGCGGGTTGTCCGGCCGCATCTCGGGCGTGGCGCTACGCGTGTGGATATAGGCCGCCACCGACAGCAGCAGCGCGGCGACCAGCGCCGGCGTCATGGCGGTCAGCCCCGGAACATGCCGCCGCCATCGACATCGACGACCGTGCCATTCACATAGCCGCCGCGCGGGCTGGCGAGAAAGACGGAAAGGTCCGCGATCTCCTGCGCCTCGATCGGGCGGCCGAAGGGCAGGCCGGTCAGCGTCTCGGCCCAGCGTTCCTCATCACCGAATTTCAGCTTCGCCGTGGCACGCGCCTGGGTCTCCATGCGGGCGGTGCGAGTGGCAGCGGGGTTGATGCCGAGCACGCGCACGCCCATTGCCTGCGTGGCGCCACCGAGTGCTGAGGTGAAGGCGATCAGCGCCGCATTGCCGACGCCGCCGCAGATATAGCCCATGCGCGGCGCCCTGCCTGCCATGCCGATGATGTTGAGGATCACGCCCGCGCGCTTCGCCTCCATCCGCGGCAGATAGAGCTGGCACATGTGAATGTAGCCCATGACCTTGAGGTCCCAGGCCTGCTGCCAGCGCGCCATCGGGACGTCCTGCAGGCGCCCGCCGGGAATGGCCCCGGCATTGTTCACCAGGATGTCGATGTCCGGCGCCGCGGCGTGCACCGCCTCGCGCCCCTCACTCGTGCTGAGGTCGGCGGGCAGCGTTTCGACCCGCACCTGGTTGGCGCCGCGCAGTGATTCCGATGCCGCGGCCAGCACCGCGGCGTCGCGGCCCACGAGCACCAGGTCGCAGCCCTCGGCAGCGAAGGCCTGCGCGCAGGCGAGGCCGATGCCCTTCGAGCCGCCGGTGATCAGCACGCGCTTGCCGGTGAGACCCATATCCATCGAACTCAAACCTCCATCTCGATGAGGAAGGGGCCGTCGTGGGAGACGCTTTGCGTCAGCAGGTCTCCCACCCCTTCGAGCGTTGTCGTCCTCGCCGCTTCCACGCCCATGCCGTTCGCGAGCTTCACCCAATCGAGGTCGGGGTTGCCGAGATCCATCATGTCCATCGCTGTCCGGCCGGGATTGGCGCCCACCCCCTGATATTCGCCGAGCAGGATCGCGTATTTGCGGTTGCTGATGATGATGGTCGTCACCGGCAGCTTCTCCCGCGCCTGGGTCCACAGGCCCTGGAGCGTGTACATGGCCGAGCCGTCGGCCTGGAGGTTGATCACGCGCCGTCCGCCCGCGCCGATCGCCGCACCCGTGGCGAGCGGGATGCCGCAGCCGATGGCGCCGCCGGTGATCTGCAGCCAGTCATGCGGCGGCGCCATCTGCGTGCCCTTGAAGAAGCCGCGGCCGAAACTCACGCTCTCATCGGCGATGACGGTGCCTTCGGGCATCAGCGCGGCGAGCGTCTGCGCCAGCCCCTCGGGCGTGGGCAGGCCGCGCGCGGGGGAGGGGCGCGGGCCGGGGTCGGGCATGTCGATCCTGGGCGCACCAAGCTCCTCGGCGAGCGCCGTCAGTGCGCCCACCGCATCGGCCTCGTAGCGCGTCAGCAACAGGATATCGGCGTCCTCGCGATGGTGGCGGGAGGGCTTGCCCGGATAGGCGAAGAAGCCGACCGGCGCCTTGCTGTTCACCAGGATGATGGTGCGATAGGGGGCGAGGGCCGCGATGGCGAGGTCAGCCGGATAGGGCACGCGCTCCAGCGGCGGGCGGCCGCGGCCGCGCTCGATGCGGCTGTTCGACATCTCGCCGAGCACGGTGGCACCGGTGGCCGCACCGATTCGCCAAGCCAGCGCTTGCGCCTCCGCCGTCAGCGCCTTGCCGCCGAGCAGGATCAGCACGTCCTTGCGCTCCCGCAGTGCCTGTGCGGCGCGGCGCACCGCGAGCGGATCGGCGGAGGGGGCCGCCGGCACGGGCAGCGCCGGGGCGGGGCCGGCCGGCGCCTCATCCCAGCAGGTGTCGGAGGGCAGGATGAGGGTGGCGATCTGGCCCGGCGAGGTGCGCGCCGCCTGCACGGCGACGGCGGCGTCGCGGCCGACGTCATCGGCCTTGGCGACCGTTCGCGTGAAGGCTGAGACAGTTCGGGAAAGGCCCTCGGTATCGGCGGTGAGTTGCGAATCGAGGGGACGGTGATAGGTCGCCTGGTCACCGACGCAGTTGACGATGCCGCTACGCGCGCGCCGCGCATTGTGCAGGTTGGCCAGGCCGTTCGCGAGGCCCGGGCCGCAATGCAGCAGCGTCGCTGCCGGCTTCCCCGTCATGCGCCAATAGCCATCCGCCATGCCGGTGACGACATTTTCCTGCAGCCCGAGCACGCAGCGCATGCCGGGGATGCGGTCCAGCGCCGCGACGAAATGCATCTCGCTGGTGCCAGGATTGGCGAAACAGACCTCGACCCCCGAGGC
>JBBSCP010000035.1:0-19845 GCA_038250135.1 Acetobacterales bacterium
CACCAGCCCATCGGGGCGCGAGCGGGCGACATAGGTGAGTGCCACTTCGCTTGACGCGCCGGGACGGTTCACCACGGTGATCGGCTGGCCGAGCCGTGTCTCGAGGTGGCGCGCGAACAGCCGTGCCACGATGTCCGTGCCGCCGCCCGGCGCGAAGCCGACGACGAGTTCGACCGGCCGATCCGGACGCCAAGGCTGCGCGAGCGCAGGAGCGGCGAGCGGGGCGGCGAGCAGGGAGCCGAGCACGGAACGACGAGACAGCAGCGACATGGGTGTCCTCCTCTGAACGGAGTCACATTTGCGTTGTCGTTCTGGCGAAAGGAACTGATGTTCTGTGAAGCCCCAGCGAAATCAGTAAATTTTTGCACAGGCGTTCCTGTAAATCCGTCAGACATTTACAGACAGCATGTTGGGCGCTGGCGCCGCATTTCGCGCCGCGGCTGAGCCAGGCTCTCAATCAGGCAGAAGGCTCAGCGCTTTCGCAACCAGTCGGCTCGCAGGATCGGCGAGGGGGGCGATGACGGTGAAGTGGTTGTCGCCGGGGGTGGCCTCGTAGCCGCCACCCCAGGCCGCCGCCAGGTCACGGCTCTGGCGGAGGAATTCGTCGCTCTCCGCGCCGCCCACCAAGCAATGCAAGGGGCGGCCGGGCGAGAGCAGGAAGCGCGGCGAGAGCGCCCGCGCCGTCGCGGCATCAAGACCCAGCGGCGCGCCGATCGTGGTCTGCAACAGCGGTTCCAACTCGAAAACGCCCGAGATCGGCAGTGCCGCCGCGACCAAGCCCGGCGGCAGGTCGGGTGAGAGGCCGGGCCAATCGGTGGCGAGCAGCATCGCCGCCAGATGCCCGCCCGCGGAATGCCCGATGGCGAGCAGGCGCCGCTGATGCCGCCGCCAGAGGAACATCGCCGCCGCGCGCAGCTGCGCCACGATGGTGGCGAGCGGTACGAAGGGGCAGAGGTCGTAGGAGGGCACGGCTACCGCCACGCCCTGCCCGTTCAGCCCGCGCGCGCCGTGGCTGGCGAAGCTGCGGTCCAGCGCCTGCCAGTAGCCGCCATGGATGAACATCGCCATCGGCGCCGCATCGGGCTTCAGGCCTGCGCCAGGATGGAACAGGTCGAGCCGCTCCCGCACGCGCGACCCGTAGGCAAGGTCGAGCTCGGCATGCGGGCAGGCTTCGCGCCAGGCAGCGGCGTCGCGCTGCCAGGCGGCGATGTGGGCCGGGTGCTCGGGCACGCGGGCGCGGTTGTCGTACTCGGCCTGGAGATCCATGGGGCCGCATTGCAACTCCACTCGGCGGGGCAGGCAAGGGGCGATCGCGGCGCCCTTGGAGTGCCGAGACGTCGCGGAGCAACGCTGCTCTGGCCTCACTGGCCGCGATCATCCCGCGCCGCGTGCGGAAGGGGGCGGGTTCCGCAACCGCCTCGCTCTGGGGCAGGATCGGGCCATGAAGGTGTATCTGGCCGGCCCCGACGTGTTCCTACCCCATGCCGAGGCGATGGCCGAGGCGAAGAAGCGAATCTGCGCAGCGCAGGGGCTTGAGGGGGTCTTTCCCACCGATCCGCGCCCGGACCCGGCCGCGGATGCTCAGGCCGATCTCTGGTACGCGATCTACCTGCGCAACGAGGCACATATCCGCGCCTGCGACGCGATGATCGCCAATCTCACCCCCTTCCGCGGCCCCTCGGCCGATGCCGGCACGGTCTATGAGCTTGGCTTCATGCGCGCCCTCGGCCGGCCGGTGCTCGGCTATACCAACGATGCCGGCGATTTCGCCGCGCGCACGCTGCAATCCCTGAGTGGGCATGCGCGGCGCAACGCGGCCGGGCGCTGGGTGGATGCGGATGGCCTGGCGCTCGAGGAATTCGGCCTGACCGACAACCTCATGATCGATGGCGGCATCCGCGCGGCCGCAGGGCTGCTCCTGCGCCGCCAGGTGCTGCCGGCGGAACGCTGGACGGACCTCGCGGGCTTCGAGGCCTGTGTGAAGGCGCTCGCCGCACGCGCGCGTTGACACCATCGCCCCACACCGGGGAGGCTGACGCTCCAGGATTGGGGAGAGGGCGATGGCGATGATGTGGGCGAGGCCGGCGGCGCTCGGCATGGCGCTGGGCATGGCGCTCGCCTCCGGGGGGGCCGTGGCGCAGACGCTGACCGTCGGCGTGCAGGCGCCCTTCGGGATCGATCCGCATTTCGTCTTCCTCGGCCCCAACATGGCGGCCGCGCGGCACATCTACGATACGCTGGTGAATCGCGACGCCGATAGCCGCTGGGTGCCGGGCCTCACGCTTTCCTGGACCCCGGTCGAGGACAGGGTGTGGGAGTTCAAGCTCCGCCCCGGCGTTACCTTCCAGGATGGCACGCCCTTCACCGCCGATGACGTGGCCTTCTCGCTGGCGCGCATTCCGAACGTGCCGAACAACCCCGGCCCCTACACGCCCAATCTGCGCGGCATCACGCGCGTGGAGGTGGTGGACCCGCTGACGCTGCGCCTGCACACGAATCAGCCAAATCCTGTTCTTCCAGGCCAGCTCACCAACGTTTTTATCGTAAGCCGCCGTGCGGCGGAAGGGGCAACCACCTCCGACTTCAACGCCGGCCGCGCCGCCATCGGCACCGGCCCCTTTCGCCTGGAGCAGATGCGCGGCGGCGAGGGCATGACCGTGGCGCGCAACGATACCTATTGGGGCGAGCGCGCCGCGTGGTCGCGCGTGCAGCTGCGCGTCGTCGGCAATGATGCTGCGCGCATGGCCGCCCTGCTCGCCGGCGATCTCGACCTCATCGAGGAAGTGCCGACGACGGATGCCGAGCGGCTGGAGCGCACCGGGCGCGTCAACGTCTTCCGCAAGCCCTCCGACCGCGTGATGTTCCTGCTGCCGCATGTGGGCGCGGAGCAATTGGCGCTGTTCACCGACGCCGAAGGCCGGCCACTCGACCACAACCCCTTCCGTGACCTGCGGGTGCGGCAGGCGCTGAGCCTCGCCATCAATCGCATGGCGCTGGTTGAGCGCGCGATGGATGGCCAGGCGGTGGCGGCCGGGCAATTGGTGCCGGAGGGGTTCGGCGGCTTTGACCCGGGCCTCGGCGTGCCGCCCTACGACCCCGACCGAGCGCGGCGCCTGCTGGCGGAGGCCGGCTATCCGCAGGGCTTCGGCTTCACCCTCGGCTGTTCCAACAATCGCTACGTGAATGATGCGCGAATCTGCCAGGCGCTGGGCCAGATGTTCGCGCGGGCGGGGTTCCTCGCGAAGGTCGAGACGCAACCGGGCAGCGTGTTCTTCCCGCGCACGCAGGTCGGGCGCAACGATGTGCCGCTGGTGCTGTTCGGGCAGTCTTCCTCCTCGACGCGCGATGCGACGCATGTGCTGAGCCTTGCGATGCACAGCCAGCAGGTGGCGCAGGGATTCGGGCAAAGCAATCGCGGCGCCTTCGCCGATGCAAGGCTGGACACGCTGATCCGCGACGCCGCCTTCCGCATGCAGGGCGACCGCGAGGAGGCGCTGCGGGTTGCGATGCGCGAGGCGATGCGCCTGCATGCGGGCATTCCGCTGTATACGCAGATGGTCGTCGCCGCCGCGCGGCGTGGCATCACCTACACGCCGCGGCTGGATGAGCAGATGGTCGCGATCCATGCGAGGCCTACCCCATGACCGGAAGGCCAACGATCTGCGGCACGCGCCACGCGATCAGCGCGGGGCATTACCTCGCCGCCGCCGCGGGTTTCGCGATTCTCGAAGCCGGCGGGAATGCGGTGGATGCGGGCTGCGCGGCGGGCCTCGCACTCGGCGTGTTGCAGCCCGATCTGGTCTCCGTCGCGGGCGTGGCGCCGATCCTGTATCGCCGTGCGGATGGCATGGTGGAGAGCATTGCAGGCCTCGGCCACTGGCCCGCCTCGACGCCGCCCGATGTCTTCATGCGCGAACACGGCGGCAGGATGCCGCCGGGCGTGCGGCGCATGGTGGTACCGGCCGCGCCGGATGCCTGGATCACCGCGCTGGAACGCCACGGCACGATGCGCTTCGGCGACATCGCCGAGGCCGCGATCCGCTTCGCCGCCGAGGGCTTCGCCACCTATCCGTTGCTCGCCGAGAGCATCCGCGCGCATGAGGCCGAGTATCGCCGCTGGCCACAAAACGCGTCGATCTTCCTGCCGGGCGGGCGCGTGCCGGTGTTGGGTGAGCGCTTCGTGCAGGCGGACCTCGCGCGCTCCCTGCAATACATGGTCGATCAGGAACGCGCGGTGGCGTCACAGGGACGCGAAGCCGGGCTCGCCGCCGCCCATGCCGCCTTTTATCGCGGCGATCTGGCGCGCGCCATCGTCGGTTATGTGCAGCAGGAGGGCGGCTTTCTTTCGGCCTCCGACTTGGCGAATTTTCGTTCGCGCATCGAGCCTGTGGTGTCGCGAAGCTGGCGTGGACATGAGGTGCTGGTCTGCGGCCCCTGGTGCCAGGGCCCGGCGCTGCTTGAGGCGCTGCTGATCGTCGAGAAGCTTGGCCTCGACGGGCTGGAACACAATTCGGCCGAGTATCTGCATCGCCTGACCGAGGCGCTGAAGGGCGCGCTGGCGGATCGCGAATACCACTTCACCGACCCCGCCTTCGGCGAGGTGCCGATCGAGGCGTTGTTGTCGGAGGCACACATCGCAGCGCGCGCCGCCGCCATCGATCCGCTTCGCGCGCATCCGGCGATGCCCGAACCCCTGCTCGGCCGGGGCACTGCCCTGCCGCCGGCAAGCGGGGCGAAGCTGCCGATGGTGGAGGCCGACACTTCCTACGTCGCGGTGGTCGATCGCTGGGGCAACGCCTTCAGCGCCACGCCCTCCGATGGTTCCTGGAATGTGCCGGTGATTCCGGGCACCGGCCTCGTCGTCTCCGGCCGCGGCACGCAGAACCGGCCCGATCCGGCGCACCCCGCCGGCGTGGCGCCGGGCAAGCGCCCGCGCCTGACACCCAATCCCGCGATGGTGGTGACACGCGATGGCGGCGTGATGCCCTTCGGTACGCCGGGCGGCGACGTGCAGATCCAGGCGATGTTGCAGGTAATGCTCAACATCCTGCATTTCGGCATGGAGGTGCAGGAGGCGATCGAGGCACCGCGCGTCGCGAGCTACTCCTTCCCATCCTCCTTCGCGCCCTATGAGTACTTCCCCGGGCGGCTCGCGGTGGAATCGCGCATTCCCCAATCGGTGCGCGATGAGCTCGCGGCGCGCGGGCATGAGGTGAGGCTGTGGCCCGGCATGACCTGGCTCGCCGGCAGTGTCGAGGTGGTGCTGGATGACCGCGGGGCTGGGCTGAAGCGCGCCGGCGCCGATCCACGCCGCCCAGCCTATGCGATTGCCTCATGATTGCGCGCCGCACGCTGATCGCGGGTTCGGCGCTCGGCATCGCGCCGGCGCGGGCGCAGGGCGCGGGCGTCGATGTCCTGCTGGTGCTCGCGGTTGATGCCTCGGGCTCGATCGACGCGGATGAATTCGAATTGCAGCGCGAGGGCATTGCCGAGGCGCTGACCCATGCCGTGGTGCTGGCCGCCATCGCCTCCAAGCCGCGGGGCGCGATTGGCGTTGCGATGGTGGAATGGGGTTCGCCCGGAGGTGCGGCGACGGTGGTCGATTGGCGGCGCATCGGCGATGCGACGACGGCGCGGCAGGCGGCGGCGGCGATCCGGCAGGCGCCGCGCTCACGTCAATCCTACAACGCCATCGGCGATGCCATCCTGCACAGCGCCGCGCTGATCGCGGCTGCGCCTTGGCCGGCGGAGGAGCGCACCATCGACGTCTCCGGCGACGGCCCCGACATCCGCAGCCTGATTGCCGCGCCCGAGGCGCGCGACAGGGCCGTGGCGCAGGGCATCGTGGTGAATGGCCTGGCCATCGAGGCATCCTCCAGCTGGTCCGGCGGGCGCCTGACCGCGGCCTATGAGCGCGATGTCATCGGCGGTCCCGGCGCCTTCGTGCAGCGTGCCGAGGATCGGCGCGATTTCGCCCGCGCGCTCCGCGCCAAGCTGATTCGCGAAATCGCCACGCGACCACGGCCGATGCGCGGTTGATGCCCCCATGATTGATGCCGGTCCACGGCGCAGCGACGCCCAGGCATCGGGCAGGTTTTCGCGCGGCGTGGCAGGCGGGGCGACGCGTGGCTCTTCCCAGGCGCATACAATTCCGCGACTATTTTTGGCAGAACAGGGCAAACCGGACTTCATGAAGTGACCGAGACGAGTTGCGCCTTCGACGAAATGATGAGCGATGGCCAGGTACGCCCGGCCTATGCCGGCATTGCGGCCTGGATCGAGGCCCATGGCCTGCCCGCATTGGCCGCCAAGCGCGCCGAGGCGGAGGCGCTGTTTCGTCGCGTCGGCATCACCTTCGCCGTCTATGGCGAGGGCGGCGACCCGGAACGGCTGATCCCCTTCGATGTCATCCCGCGCATCCTCATGAAGCGCGAATGGGACGGGCTCGCCCACGGCCTTACGCAGCGGGTGCGCGCGCTCAACATGTTCTTGGCCGATATCTACGGCGCGCGCGAGATCCTGCGCGCCGGGCGCGTGCCCGAAGCGCTCGTCATCGGCAATGACGCCTATCGGCCTGAAATGCAGGGCTTCGTGCCGCCCGGTGGCGTCTATGCGCACATCTCGGGCATCGACCTGGTGCGCACCGGCGCCGATGAATTCTACGTGCTGGAAGACAATTGCCGCACGCCGTCGGGCGTTTCCTACATGCTGGAGAACCGCGAGGCGATGCTGCGCCTGTTCCCCGCGCTGTGTTCCGACCATCGCCTGCTGCCGGTGGCGCATTACCCCGAAGACCTGCTCGAGACGCTGAAGGACGCCGCACCGCCGAATTGCAAGCGCGAGCCCTGCATCGCGATCCTCACGCCCGGTCATTACAATAGCGCCTATTTCGAGCATTGCTTCCTGGCCGACGAGATGGGCGTTGAAGTGGTGGAAGGGGCCGACCTCATCGTGCAGGACGATGTGGTCTACATGCGCACCACCGGCGGGCCGAAGCGCGTCGATGTGCTGTATCGCCGCGTCGATGACGAATACCTCGACCCGAAAGTGTTCAAGCCCGACAGCACGCTCGGCGTGCCAGGCATCTTCGCCGCCTACCGCGCCGGCAACATCACGCTCGCCAATGCGCCGGGGGCCGGCATCGCCGACGACAAGGCGATCTATCCCTTCGTGCCGGAGATGATCCGTTTCTACCTCGGCGAGGAGCCGCTGCTGAACAACGTGCCGACCTTCCTGTGCGACAGGCCCGATGAGCGCGCCTATGTGCTGGAGAACATCCACAAGCTCGTCGTCAAGCTCGCGCATGGCTCGGGCGGCTATGGCATGCTCGTCGGGCCGCACAGCACCAAGGCGCAGCATGACGAATTCCGCGCGCGCATCCTGGCAAAGCCCGAGCACTACATCGCGCAGCCCACGCTCGCACTTTCCACCGTACCGACCCTGGCGGGCGAGAAGATCGGCCCACGCCATGTGGACCTTCGCCCCTATGTGCTGATGGGCAAGGAAGTGCGGATCGTGCCCGGCGGGCTCACTCGCGTGGCGCTGGTCGAGGGCTCACTGGTGGTGAATTCCTCGCAGGGTGGCGGCACCAAGGATACCTGGGTGCTCGATGACGATGCCGCGGGGGGGGAGGGCTGACCCCGTGCTCTCCCGCACCGCCGACAGCCTCTACTGGATGGGCCGCTACACCGAGCGCGCCGGCAATCTCGCACGCGGCATGCAGGTGGCGCTGCGCATGGCGGGGCTCGGCCAAAGCCTGCGCGGCGAGGTCGATGAATGGCACAGCCTGCTCGTCGCCGCCGGCGCCGAGCCCGGCTTTCGCGCCACCGAACGCGCCGCGACCGCGGACGCCGTGGTGCACTGGCTGGCGCTGGATGCCGAAAATCCTTCTTCCATCGCAAGCTGCATCGAGGAAGCGCGCCGCAACGGGCGCGCCGTGCGCACGGCGCTGACCGTCGATATGTGGGAGGCGCTGAACGATACCTGGCGCGAGATGCGCGCGCAGGCGGCGACCGCGACGGATGCCGATCGCCTGCCGGCCTTCCTCGATTGGGTGCGCAGCCGCACCATGCTGTTCAATGGCGCGGCGGCGGACACGATGCTGCGCAACGATGGCTGGCGCTTCGTGCATCTCGGCGTGATGCTCGAACGCGCCGACAACACCGCGCGGCTGCTCGATGCGAAGCATCTGGCGCTGTCGGGTCCAGGCAGCGAAGGCGCTTCGGCCTACGCTCAGTGGCAGGCGCTGCTGCGCTCGGTCTCCGCGCTGCGCGCCTATCAATGGGTATATCACACCCGCATGCAGCCAAAGCTGGTCGCGGATCTGCTGATTTATCGCCAGGAATTGCCGCGCTCGTTGCTGTCATGCCATCGCCGCGTGGAGCAGACGCTGGACCGCATCGCCGAGTCGAATGGCGGAGGCCGCGGCGAATGCCATCGCCTGGCCGGCGAGATCCACGCCAGCCTGCGCTACGGCCGCATCGAGGATACGCTGGAGAGCGGCCTGCACGCCTTCCTGACGCACAAGATCGAACGCAACACCGAACTCGGCCAGCGTATCGGCGAGTTCTACTTAACGGCATGACCTATTGCGTGGGCCTCCTGCTCGATGCCGGCGTCGTCACGCTGTCGGACACGCGCACCAATGCGGGCGTGGACAACATCTCGACCTTCGGCAAGACCTTCCTCGTCGAGAATGGTGGTGAACGCGCGCTGGTGCTGAACACGGCCGGCAACCTCGCGGTGACGCAGGCGGTGTGGAACCTGTTGCAGGAAGGCGTGGTGCTGGACGGCCAGGTGCAGACCCTGCAGCAGGTGCCCAGCATGTTCCGGGCGGCACAACTCGTGGGTGCGGCGGTGCGCGCGGTGTTCGAGGCCGATGGGCCAACGCTGCGCGCGCAAGGGCTTGGCTTCGATGTCTCCATCCTGCTCGGCGGGCAGATCGGCGAGCAGCCGCCGCGGCTGTTCCTCATCTACGCCGCCGGCAACTTCATCGAGGCCACGGCCGAGACGCCCTTCCTCCAGATCGGCGAGCACAAGTACGGCAAGCCGATCCTGGACCGCGTGCTGAATCCGGCGACACCTTTGGCCGATGGCGTAACGCTCGCACTGATCAGCATGGACAGCACGCTGCGCTCGAACCTCACGGTCGGCCTGCCCGTCGACCTCACCGTGATCCGGCGCGATGCGCTGGCGCACACGCTGCGGCGGCGGATCGATGAGGGCGATCCCTATTTCGCCTTCCTCCGCCAGCGCTGGTCGGAAAGCCTGCGCGAGGCCTATCAGGCGCTGCCACGGCCGGATTGGCTCGGTTGAGCTACGCATCTTCCATCGTGAAGTCGCGCATCTTGCCGGGGTTCAACAACCCGAGCGGATCGGTGCGCCGCTTGAAACCGAGCTGATCGCCCGGCACGCGGCGATAGCCGCTGCCTTCCTCGATGGTCAGCACATGCGGGTTGGCGATGCCGATGCCCGCGGCCTCGAAGGCGGCCATGATTTCGGCGAGTCGCTCGGCGCCTTTCCAGCGAATGACCGGCAGCGCCGACATGGTGATGCGGCCGCCGAAGCGCACGCATTCGGTGTGCATCCAGACCTCGTCGCGGAAGGGGATACGCACGGCTTCCAGCGCTTCGAGCGTATTGTCGAAGGGGAAGCGGCATTGCAGGTAGCTGACGCCGCGGTCGCGCTTGAGCACCTGCAACGTCGTATGGTTCCAGCAATATTCGTAGAAAGGCGTCTTGTCCGGATCGCGCTCGGCCTCGACGGTCGATTGCTCGGCCACCAGCGTACCGCCATGTTCTCGGGCGAGGTCGGCGAGCGCGCGGCGCGCGGCGGGGGCGACCATCACCAGCACCAAAACCTGGCCTTCGGGCACATGCTCGGCGATGGCGCGGAAGAAGGGCGGGAGCTGGCTGTCGAAGACGGCGCACATCTTCTTCGGAATGCCATCGGCGTAGCTGAGTGCCAGCGCGAATCGCGCGGCGGCCGTGAACTCGGCGAAGGTGATGGCGATGTCGCGCCAATCCTGCGCCGGCGTCAGCGGCACGCGCACGCGCGTCAGCACGCCAGTGGTGCCGTAGGTGCGGTTGACCGGCGCGGCCTCGTCACCCTCGATGTCGAGAATCGCCGGCGGGTCCTGCATGGTGGCGACGCGCGCGCCGAGAAGATTGCCACGCTCACGCAACGTGCCGTGGCTGATGCCGCCCACGCCCGCACCACCGCCGGCGACGAAGCCGCCGATTGTTGCCGTGCGCTTGGTGGAGGGCCAGAGCTTCAGCTCCCAGCCGCGTTCGCGCGCCCAGAGATCGAGGTCGATCATCTTCGCACCTGCCTCGACCTCCACCACGCCATCGACGATGGCGATGGGGGCGACCATCGCCGTCATGTCGAGCACGACGCCGCCTTCGAGCGGCACGCATTGCCCGTAATTGCCGGTGCCGCCGCCGCGTACCGTCACCGGAACCCGCGCCCCGCGGCAGGCGGCGAGCACGCGAAGAACCTCATCCTCGTTCTTCGGGCGCACATAGAGCTCGGACGATTTGCTGTCGAGCTGCGCCTTCAGGATCGGGCTGTACCAATAGAAGTCGCGGCTTTTCTGGCGCAGCAGTGCGCGGTCGGTCGAGAGTTCCAGGCCGTCCAGCGAAGCGGCCAGCGCCGCGATGTCAGCCATGCGCGTCGGGCTCATTGGCGAGAAAACCCTCGGCGTCGAAGGCCGCGACCTGCGACCAGAGCGCCGCCATCTTTTCCGCCGCGAAGTCCAGCAACTCGTTGCCGATCCCGACCGTGGCGAGCGAGGCATCGCCCACCGCGCCGGCCGGGTTGAGGTCCTGCGCCTGCCAGGCGAGCGGCGCGCCGGCATCCGGCGCCATGCCCGGCGCGGCATTGGCCACACCCTGCCAACGGCTGACGAAATTCTTCGCGTGTTTCATGTTCACCAGATGCGGTGTCAGGGCGAGCATCACGGACGTCTCATCACGCCCGGCATGGATGCCGTACTTGCCCTCGACCGCGTGGCGCAGCCCCTCTGGCTTGCCCATGCGCGCCCACATCGCGTTCACGGCGAGGATGTTGTGCTGGATGCGGAGGCGTCGGCAGGCGATGTCGAGGACCGAGACGTTGCCGCCATGGCTGTTCAAGATGACCAGGCGCTGCACGCCGGCGCGCGCCACGCTCGCGCCGATGTCGGTGATCAGCGCCAGCAGCGTCTCCGGCGTGGTGGTGACGGTGCCGGGGAAGCGCAGATGCTCCACCGAGCAGCCAACGGATTGCGTCGGCAGCACCAGCACGGGCAAATCGGCCGGGATGACCTTCAGCGTGCGCGCCACCACGCCCTGGTTGATCGTGGTATCCACCGAGACCGGCAGATGCGGGCCATGTTGCTCGATGCTCGCCACCGGCAGCACCGCGACGGTGTTGGCCGGCAGGGTCTTGAAGGCCGGCCAGGGCAATTCCTGCCAGAAACGGGTGGGGAGCGCGGCCATCGGGGCACCTCGTCGTGCCGGGCTGAACATGCCGGCCAAGGGAAGAAGCCTTCGTGATATCCGAGCCGGCGGCGGGAGGCGAGATGCCGCCGCGCCGCCCCTTGCCGGTCTGCGATGCGGCGCGGGCCGCTTCTGCCCATTGCGCAGGCAGCGCTGCCCGCACCGGGCTTCCGGTGCACCATTCCTCGCTTGCAAGGCGCGCCTTCGCCCCGCATTTCTGGTCGCACCCTGTTCGGCACGAGGAACAACCCGATGCTCGTCACTGCCACGCCGCTGCTGCGCCGCTTCTGGTATCCGGTGATTCCCGTGTCGCGTCTCAGCGAGGGGCCCAAGCCCTTCCGCCTGCTGGGCCAGGATCTGGTGCTCTGGCTGGACGGGGAGGGCAAGCCGGCCGCGATGGATGATCGCTGCTGCCACCGCACGGCCAAGCTTTCCAAGGGCTTCTACACCGAAGGCCGGCTCGCCTGCGGCTACCATGGCTGGGAATTCTCCGCCGATGGTCGCGTGATGCGCGTGCCGCAGCGCCCGGTGGACCGGCAGGGTGCGACCAACATGCGCGTGCCCGCCTACCGCGCCGAGACACGCTACGGCTATGTCTGGGTCGCCCTCGAGGAACCCCTTTTCGACATCCCCGATTTCGAGGAGGAGGGCCTGGGCTTCCGCCGTATCGATGAATTCTACGAGGTCTGGAACTGCGCCGGGCTACGGCTGATGGAGAACAGCTTCGACAACGCGCATTTCAGCTTCGTCCACCGCGCCAGCTTCGGCGACCAGGGCCACCCCGAACCGGCGAAGCTCGAGATCGAGGAGCATGCCGACGGCTTCATGATGATCACGGAAGTTCCTGTCAGGAACCCGGAGATCCAGAAGAAGGTACTGAACATGGACAGCGACACCACGGTGCGCCACATGCGCGGCCGCTGGTATGCGCCCTTCCTGCGCAAGCTGCGCATCGTCTATCCGAACGGGCTCAGCCACTCCATCGTCACCTGCGCGACGCCGATCGACGACGCCTCCTCGATGACCGTGCAGTTTGTGTTCCGCAACGACACCGAGGAGCAGTCGAAGGCGGCGGATGTGATCGCCTTCGACCGCCTGGTGACGAACGAGGATCGCGATATCCTGGAGAGCACCGATTTCGACGTGCCGCTCGACCAGACCGGGCGCGAGATGAACATGCCCAGCGACCGCCCCGGCGTGCTGATGCGCCGGATACTTCTGAAGATGATCGAGGCCGAGGCCGCACGCATCCCCGCCGAAGCGGCGGAATAGCGCGGCCTCAGGCGAACATGAAGTCCGCGACGGTCAGGGTCACCGGCCCGGCGAAGCGCGCCACGGCCAAAGCCTGGATGCCGCCCTGCCCATCCTCATCAAACGACAGCGTGTCGGTGAGGGTGTCGAGGATGAATTGCGGGCCGAAGCCCACGGGTGCCGTGCCTTCCTGCACCAGCAGCACGAAGCTGCCCTCGGTGATGAAGGCGAAGCCGGAGGAGGTGATCTGTAGCCGATCCTCGCCGGTGACGAAGTCGAGGATCAGGTCGGCGCCGAAGCCGGCCGCGCTGAAGCGGAACAGATCGGCCCCAGCGCCACCACTGAGCGTATCCGCGCCGGCCTGGCCCTCCAGCAGGTCATTGCCCGCGCCGCCCTCGAGCCGGTCGTCACCCTCGCCGCCGTGCAGCGTGTCGCCATCATCGCCGCCCTGCAGCAGGTCCTGCCCACGCCCACCTTCGAGGACATCAAGCCCGGCCTCTCCGAGCAGCGTATCGGCCCCATCCGCCCCGCTCAGCGTCTGCGATCCTGCGCTGCCCGAGATCAGGTCATCGCCAGTCGCGCCGTTGCCGGTCGAACCGGGGAGCAGCATGACCAGGCGCTCGACCTCCGCCGGCATCGTGTAGGAGAAGACCGTGCTGCGGATTTCGTCCATGCCGCCACCGGCCGATTCGATCACCTGATCCAAGTGCACATCGACGAAATAGAGGTCATCCCCGGTGCCGCCGACAAGCCGGTCCGCGCCGTCGCCGCCATCGAGCGTATCGGCCTGCGCGCCGCCGTCCAGCGTATCGGCCAAGCTGCCACCGACGAGGCTATCCGCCCCCTCATGCCCGCGGATCACATTGAGGCCGGCGCTGGCGGCGAGGGAGAAGCGGTCCGCGCCCGCGCCGCCGTCGATGAGGAACACCTCGAACTCGCCGATCTGCGTGCCGGGGCCGATCAGTGGCGTCACCGCCGCCCCGCTGCCCGCGATGAAGGTGACGGCTGTCGTGGTGCCGGAAAGGTTGAGCACCAGCCGGTCGAAATTGTCGCCGCCGAGCAGCAGGCCCTCGCCGCCGCCACTGAAGATCGTGTCATTGCCGTCATCGCCGTCCAGCGTGTCGATGCCGGGGGTGTCGTCGTCGATCAGCAGGTCGTTGCCGCCGCCGCCGAACAGCAGATCGCGCCCCACGCCGCCATTCAGGGTATCCGCGTCATTGCCGCCGAAAATCGTGTCATTGCCCTGGTCGCCGCTGAGGGAATCGTTCCCCGCCTCGCCAGATAGGCTGTCATCGCCATTGCCGCCGCGCAGCATGTCGTCGCCCGCGCCGGCCGAAAGCGTGTCCCGCCCACCGCCGCCGAACAGCGTATCGGCCTGGCCCAGCAGGCCGTTCGTGTCGATGCGGAAGGTGTCGTTGCTGGCGCCGCCGGTGAGGTTGAAGATCTCCGTGTTGAGCACTCTCGAGGCATCGCCCGCCACCGTCGCGGTCAAGCCGGCGTCGATGCCGTAGGAGACGATCAGAGTCAGCGCATTGCTGCGCCAGGCTAGGTCCAGCTCCAGAACATCGAGGCCCGTGCCGCCATCGAGCAGGTCACCGCCACCGCGCGAGACCAGGCGGTCCGCATCCGCGCCGCCGCGCAGCACATCGGCCTCGGGCGCGGCGGTGTCGTCACCGATCAGCACGTCGCGCCCGCCCTGGCCGTTCAGCCGGTCGCGCCCGATGCCGCCTTCCAGCGTGTCGTCGAAAACATTGCCGATCAGCGCGTCGTTGCCGGCGCCACCGAGCAGCAGTGAAATGTTGAGCCCCACATTGGCAATGGTGTCGTTGCCGGCCAGCCCCTCGAGCTTCAGCCGGAAATCAGTGCCGATCGAGCGCCCGGTGATGCGGTTGTTGCCCGCATTGCCCGCGGCAGAGTTTCCGCTGATATCGGAGAGCGGGCGGTAGTCCAGATCCTCCACCTCGTCAGGCAGGATGAAGTTGGTGTCGATGAGCACCACCGCACGGTCATGTCCGCCACCGGCGAGTTCCACCAGATAGCCTGCGGGAAGGGCGCTGCCGATGATCTCGGCGGTGATGACGTAGACGTCGTTCCCCGCGCCGCCGACCAGCGTGTCGAAGGCGCGGCCGCCGCCAGCGACGGTATCCGCGAAGTCGGTGGCGATGAAGGTCAGGAGGTCATTGCCCGCCCCGCCCTCAAGCCGGTCGGCGCCGAAGCCGCCGATCAGCGAATCATCGCCATCGCCGCCGCGCAGCGTGTCGCGCCCTGCATGGCCGCTGAGCCTGTCATGGCCCGCCTCGCCGAGCAGCAGGCCGGCGCCGTTGATGACATCCTGCCCCTCGCCGCCGGCGAGCGTGCTGGCGGACTGCCCCGCGGCGCCCCAGAGCGTGTCATTGCCGAGGCCGCCCGAGAGAAAGTCCCGCGGCCCGGTATCGACGAGCACGTCGTTGCCGTCCTGGCCCTCGATCCGATCGTCGCCGGTGCGGCCGAACAGCGTATCCGCGCCGCCGCCGCCCCGGAGCAGGTCGTTGCCTTCATCACCGACCAGGGCATCGGCGCCGCCGAGCCCGGTGAGTGTGTCGCCGAGGCCGAGGCCACGAATCCGGCTGCCGCCGGGCAGGGCGGTGAGCGAATCCGCCCCTGCGCCGCCGATGGTGTCGAAGCTCGTGGGAAGGGGCGGGGGCATGAGGAGTACTTTCTAGGTCAGCAGCGCGCGGCGGATCAGGCTGAAGGCGGCGGCGACGGTGGCGGCGCGCACCGCCGTTCGATCGCCGGGAAACACGTGTCGCTCGACCAGCGTCGGATGCCCTTCGCGCGCGCAGCCGATGAACACAAGGCCAATCGGCTTGCCCGGCATCGCACCCCCAGGCCCGGCGATGCCGGTGCAGGAGATGGCGAGCGTGGCCTCGGCATCGGAGCGGGCACCCTCGGCCATCTGCTGCGCGACGGGCGCGCTGACGGCGCCTTGCGCGGCGAGCATCGCCGCCGGTACGCCGACCATGCGCATCTTGGCCTCGTTGGCATAGGTGACGTAGCCCGCCAACACGGTCGCGGAACTGCCGGCAATGGCAGTGAGCGCGGCAGCGATCAGCCCGCCCGTGCAGCTCTCGGCGGTGGCGAGCGTCGCACCTCGCGCCTGCAATTCGGCGAGCAGCGCGGCAGCCTCGGCGAGGGTCGATTCCGGCAGCATCAGCGCAGCACCTCGGGGGCGAACCATCCCAGCGCCAGCAGCAGCGCCGCCGCGATGCCGCCCGCCAGGATATCGTCCAGCATGATGCCAAGCGCGCCCGCCTGTCGATCCGCCCAGGAGATCGGCCAGGGCTTGGCGATGTCGAACAGCCGGAACAGCGCGAAGGCCAGCGCCACGCCGAGCCAGCTCGCGCCCGGCAGCGCCGACAGCGCGATCAGCATGCCCACGCCCTCATCCGCGACGAACCAGGCGGGGTCCTCGTTCGGGTCGGTCGCGACCTGCCTCGCCGCCCAATAGCCCGCCACGGTCAAGGCCGCCGCGAGGATCAGGCAGGCGGCCGGCCCGAGGAACACCAGCGGCAGCACCATCGCCGAGCCGAAGGTGCCCGGCCCCGGCCGCAGCCGCCCGGCGCCGCCCAGCGTCGCCACGAATAGCGCCGGACTCATGGCTGGGCGGCAAGGAAAGTGTCGAGCGCGGCCCTGGCCTCCGGCTCCTCCAGCGTCGGGCAATGGCCGGTCGCGGCCACGCTGACGAACGCCATGTCGGGGCGCTTGCGGCGCATGCGGAAGGCCGTGCCCTCGGCCAAAAGTTCGGACAGCGCGCCGCGCAGCAGCAGCATCGGCGCATGCGCCAGTGTACCGAAGGCAGGCCAGAGGTCGGGCATGGCCGCGCCGCCCTGCATCACCTGCGCGATCCGCGTGTCCCAGCGCGGCCGCCAAATGCCGCCCTCATCCGGCGCATAGGTGCCCGCCGCGAAGCGCGCCCAGCCGTGCTCGTCCAGCGTCAGCGGCGGCATCGTGACCTTGAGATGCGCGACACAGGCGGCGAGATCGGGCAGCGCCGGATCGCGGCCGACGAAGTTCTGCACATCTTCGAGCCCGATCGGCTCGATCGCCGGGCCGATATCGTTCAGCACCACGCCCGCGATGCAGGAGGGCCGCAGCACGCCAAGCACCATCGTCAGGATTCCGCCATAGCTGGTGCCGAGCAGGATGGCGCGCCCGCAATGCAGCGCCGCCATCGCGTCCAGCACATCGCGCAGGCTTTCCTCGATGCGATAGCGCGCGAGGCCGGGCGCCTTGTCGCTGTTGCCGTGTCCGACATGGTCGAGCGCCACCACGCGCCGCTGCCCGCGCAGCCGCGCCGCGAGGGGAGCGAAATCCGCCGCACTGCGCGTCAGGCCGGGCAGGCACAGCAGCGGCACGCGATGGGCATCGCCGGGCCATGTCGTGGCGGCGAGGCGCAGCCCGTCGCGCGCCGTGAAATAGGTGGTCACCGGCGACCCTCCAGCAGGCTTGCCAAGGGGTGCGTCAGGCCGGCGGTGCTGGCATCCCGCGCGCGATAGACCACGACGTTCTCGGCCACCCGCTGCACGTAGTTGCGGGTCTCGCTGAAGGGGATCTGCTCGATCCAGTCGAGGATGTGCGGCCCGGCCGGGTCGCGCGGATCGCCGTAGGTGACAAGCCACTCGGCCACGCGCCCCGGCCCGGCATTATAGGCCGCGGCGGCAAGCGGCATCGCGCCGCCGAAGCGGGCGAGCTGGTCGTTGATGTAGGACGAGCCGAGGCGGAGGTTGTGCGCTGCATCGGTGGTCAGCATCGGCGTACTATGCGCAATGCCCAGCCGCCGCGCCACCGCCTGCGCCGTGCTCGGCAGCAATTGCATCGGGCCGCGCGCATTGGCCGAGGAGATCGCCGTCAGTTCGAAATTGCTCTCCTGGCGCGTGATGGCATGGACCATCGCCGCCTCCGCCCCCTCGCTTGGGGCGCGATAGGGGGTGGGCCAGCCATCCTCGAGCAGCACCACGCCATCCGCGCCAGCGCGGCGCGCCACCCACACCGCATGATCGGGCCGGCCCATCAGCACGGCGAGGCGCGCGATCAGCCAGCGATCCTGCGCATCGGGCGAGACATCCTCCATCCGCAGCAGGAACACGCGCGAGCGGTCCGAGGCGCCGAGATCGGCGAGCGTCACGGCGGCGCGCGACAGATCCCGCGCCCCGAATAGCCGCGCGCGGTCATCGGGCGGGTTGGGCAGGGCGGTGGCGTTGATCCGCGCGCTGAGCTGCGCCGGCGTCTCGCCCAGGCCGAAGCTGGCAAGCTGGCCGTAGAAGGAGGTCGGGAAGGCGGCCGCCTCGCTCAGCCGTGCGCGCCCCTCGGGGATTCGGTTGAGCTGCATCAGCGCGAGCCCCTCCCAATAGCCGCTGCGGCCCCGGGTGATGACGCTGACGCTGTCCTGGCCAACTCGGGCGAAATGGCGCTGCGCGGCGGCGGCATCGTTCAGCCGGCGCAGCGCGATGAAGCCGGCGAGAAACTCGCCCTCCTGCCGCGGCTCGCCCGGCTCGGCCTGGCCATGGCCGGCCGCGACTCGATAGGCGAGTTGCGGCTGGCCGAGGCGCAGCAGCTTGCGCGACAGCACCTGGCGCTCGGTCCAGATGGCGCGGGCGGCTTCGGCGGACAGGTTCTGCTGCAGGGGCTCGGCGGCGGCCCAGATGGCGGCGGCCTCGGCATCGCGTTCGCTGCGGCGGAGGAAGCGCGCGCGGTCATGCGCGAGGCCGATGTCGCGCGCGGCGGGGCTGTTGGGCTCGGCCGTGGCGCGATCATCGCGCAGGCCGAGCCGTGCTTCGGCGATGGCACGCTGCGAGGAATCCAGGCGCGGCAGCACGCGGCCGGCGGCGGCGGGCTGGCCTTCCCACATCAGCCGGTCAAAGCGGCGCCAATGATCGGCGGCGGTCATCACCGCGGCGTTGCGCTCGGCGAAGCCGGCCTCGGCGACGCTGTCGGGCAGGGCGTTGCGCCAGCCGGCGGCGAGGACCGCCAGCGCCTCCCGCGCTCGTCCGGTGCGGGTCAGCGCGTCTGCGAGGCGTTGCGTGCCCTCCAGCGTGCGTGGCGCGCTGCGGGTGAACTGCCGCAGCACGAGCGTATCGTTATTGGCCTCGGCCAGCAGGGCCTGCTCGGCGCGGCGGGCCATGGTCTCGGGCAGGGGCCAGTCGGGGTTGGCGTCGATCCAGCCGACCAGCTCGGCGGCGGAGGCGCCACCTGTCGGGCTTTGCAGGCGCATCCAGGTCAGGAGCTTGCGGGCCAGCGGGTCGGCCTGCGCGGCGAGTGCTTCGGCCTCGGTGAAGCGGCCGGCCTGGGCGGCGGCCACGGCCTGGCGGCCGGCGGCGCGGGCCTGGTCGTTCGCCCAGGGCTGGGCGAGGGCCGTGCCGGTGGCGAGGAGGAGCGGGAGGAGAATCAGCAAGGGGCGCATGCGAAGGAGTATAGCCTGAAGCGCCGCCGGCTTCGCGCCCTTGTCGCAGGGCCGGCGCATCAGTAGGTTATTTCCCCCAATAGCGGCACGGAAAGACAGGCAAAGATGTTCAGGGGATCGCTGGTGGCGCTGGTCACGCCCATGCAGGCCGACGGCGCCCTGGACGGCAAGGCATTTGCCGATTTCGTCCAGTGGCAGATCGCCGAGGGCACGCAGGGCCTCATCCCCGTCGGCACCACGGGCGAGAGCCCGACGCTGAGCCATGCCGAGCATCACGAAGTCGTGGCGATGTGCGTCGCCGCGGCCGCCGGGCGCGTGCCGGTCATCGCCGGCACGGGCAGCAACAGCACCTCCGAGGCGGTGGACCTGACGCGCCACGCCAAGGCGGCGGGCGCGGATGCGGCGCTGGTGGTGACGCCCTACTACAACAAGCCGACGCAGGAGGGGCTGTATCGGCACTTCATGGCGATCGCCGATGCCGTGGAACTGCCGCTGATCATCTACAACATCCCGCCGCGCAGCGTGGTGGATATGAGCGTCGAGACCATGGCGCGCCTCGCCAAGCATCCGAACATCGTGGGCGTGAAGGATGCCACCGCGAACCTCGCGCGCCCCCTGCACACCACCGCGGCCTGTGGCGAGGAGTTCTGCCAGTTGTCGGGCGAGGACCACACC
>JBBSCP010000036.1:0-19793 GCA_038250135.1 Acetobacterales bacterium
AAGCCGAGGCTGAGGCGGCGCTCGACCGCGCGCGACTCAACCTGGGATTGCTGAAGCGCCTCGTTGGCCAAACCGAGGCGCCCGCCGAGGCAGCAGTGCCGATCACGCAGGATACGCCGGACCAGCAACAGCACCGCGCCAGGCGGGCCGTGCTCCATGTGGCGGAATCACTTGGCCTGCAGCCGGAGGACGCCATCCAGAGCCTCGAAGGCATCGCCCTTGCCTTTCAGGAGGTCGGCGTGCAGGAGGAGCCCGTGGCGTCCCGTCAGCGGCGCCTCCTGGCCGCAATCGATGCCATTGCGCGGGAGATCGGGGCATGGGTGGCCGAAACACCCGCCGCGCAGGAGACCCACGCCGGCGAAATGATCGCCGTAAGCTGCAACCTGACATTGCGCTGCGGCGCCGCGATGCTGGGGCGAATCGATGCCGGTTTCGCGGATATGCCGCGGCTGCTGCGCCGTTGGCGCGCGGAGCCCGAGGCGGTGGCCACCGAGGCCGCGCGGCTGGACTGGCTGCTCGATGGCTGGCCCCTCATTCTCGGCCTTTGGGAGCAGGCCGAGCCACCTGAGCAACTGCGCGCGATCTGGGAGGTGGCGATGCTATTGCCGGTGCTGCCGCGCGAAACGGCGGCCTGGTGCAGTGTTGAGGCCGACTGGGACCTGCCGCAGCGCCTGCGCCGGTTGGTCAAGGCCCGGCACGAACGGCGCAGCTGCCGGCCGGTGGATCTCTCGGCGCGCAATGAGCGCCTGATGGTCGGCGCCCTTTGAGCCGGGTCTCGCCCGTGGAACGCCAGGTAGCGCAGGCGCTGGTCAGCGCCTCGGACGCCGCGCTCGGCCGTATCGTGCGATTGGTGGACACCATGGCGAGCCGCGCCGAGATCGATCGCGTGCTGGAACAGGTCCGGCCCAGGCTGCGCCGGCTGCGCCCTGCCCGGCCGATCAGCGTAAACCGCCTGCTGTTTCTGCCACTGGAAGGCGCGTTGGCGGCCCCGGCCACCTGGCGCCGTGGCAGCGGGCAGGTGCCGCGCAACGCGCTGGCCGCCCTCGCCGAGATCTTCGGGGCCGCCGCCCCCACGCTGGTGCGGGAGATCACCGCCGCCGGCACCGGCCACAGCTTTGCCGAGGCGGCGCAAGTCGGCCTGCTCGGCCGCCGGCTCTGGCAGGGAGCCGCCAGCGCCATGCCGGCCGCGCTACCGGCTAGCTGGGCCGCCGGCTGGACCGCCGCGAGTGGGCTGCGCACCGAGGATTACCCGCCGCTGGCGGTACTCTGCACGGGAGTCTGGCGCCATGCCGGGGCGCTGTGGGATGTGATCGACGCCACCGAGGACAACCCGCCCGAGGCGCTGATCCGCACCGCCCTGGCCGGCCCCGCGCAGGAGGGGGAGGAGGTCTTCGCCGCGGCACTGGCCTTGCTGCTGGCTCGCGCGCCGTGCCCCGGCACCATCGCCAGCATCGCCGCCGGGCTCGATCCCCGCGCCCGGCTGCTCGCCGGCCGCGCGCTGGATCGGCTGATCGAGGCCGGGATGCCGCACCTGGATGCCGCCGACCCGGCCGGGGCTGCCGCGCATGTCGAACAACTGGCGGACATGCTGGCCGACCTCGAAACCTCGACCCTCGGCGCCGTGCCGGAGCGCCGCGACCGACTGCAAAAGCTGCGCCACCAAGCCGACCTCGCCTGCCGCGTGGCCTTCGTTGAGACCATCGAGGCCGGGCTGCTCACGCCCCTGGCCCAGCTTGCCGCAACCGCCGGCGATGCCGAGGTGATGGCGCTGGAGGCCACCGTGCGCGACCTGCGCCGCCTGCTGCTCGCTTGCCGGCGCGTCGGCACGCCGGACACCTACGACAAGGCAACCCGCGCCGCGGTCGAACAACTGATGAAGCGCGGCGCCAGCCTCCCCGGCCAGGGTCTGACAAGGATCGACCTCGCCCGTCTGGTCGAAATCCTCGGCGGGCGGGAGGCGGCTGACCGGCTGCTGGCACAGAACCCGGAGTGCAGGTGACGACCGCAGCTCAGCTCAGCTGGGCATTCTCGAAAACCGGATTGCGATAGCGCCGCAGCGCCGCCGCCAGCGCCGCCGCCAAATCCCGCTTCTCGGGCTCGGCCAGAAGCCGGCCGATCTCCACCTCCCGCCCCCGGCAGGCCAGCCAGAGCGCGGCGCCGAGCCCTGCTTCCTCGCGCAGTTCGACCCGGCTCCAATAGGGGTCGAGCTCCACGCGCCGCTGCCCGCCCCGGCCGTCCGACGCGGTCACCACCAGCCGCCCCTCGGTCAGGCAAAGCCGCTCGACCGCGGCCGCGCTCCAGCGCCGGTGCAGCGCGACCATGCCAAGCACGACGCCGACTTCGAGCCCCATGAAGCCCAGCACCGGCCAGGCGCCGAGCAGGGTGAACAGCACCGCAGGGATCGCCGCCGCCGGCACCACCAGCCCGCAGAGCCAGACCATGCCGGTACACGACAGGCTCTGCGGCGGGGTGCTGATGGCTTCGAACAGGATGGGGTCTGAGACGGCTGACATTTCGGTATAGTATGGGGTAGGCGTGGAATTACGCCATGGTCTCCAGCCCCGCCCGCCCCGCACGCCGCATGTCCATCCCCCAGGCGGGGGCGTTTTTGCGCGCGCTCGCCGCCGCCAATCCAGCGCCGGAAACCGAGCTGCACTTCCGCGACCCCTATACGCTGCTTGTCGCGGTCGCGCTTTCTGCCCAGACCACCGACATTGCCGTGAACAGGGCCACCGCCACGCTGTTCGAGGCCGCGGCGACGCCCGAGGCCATGGTGGCGCTGGGCGAGGCAGGGGTGGCCAGCCATATCCGCCGCATCGGGCTGTGGCAGGGCAAGGCGAAGAACGTGGTGGCACTCTCCCGCTTGCTGCTCGAGCGGCATGGCGGGCAGGTGCCGGCCGATCGCGCGGCATTGGAGGCCCTGCCCGGCGTCGGCCGCAAGACTGCCAATGTCGTGCTCAACGTCGCCTTCGGGCAGGAAACGATGGCGGTGGACACGCACATCTTCCGCCTGGGCAATCGCACCGGCCTCGCGCCCGGCAAGACCACGCGTGCGGTGGAGGATGGGCTGGTGAAGCGCTGCCCACCGGAGATGCTGCGCGACGCGCATCACTGGCTGATCCTGCACGGGCGCTATGTGTGCAAGGCACGCGCGCCCGAATGCTGGCGCTGCGTCGCGCTCAGCCACTGCAACTATTCTCGGAAAATGCCGGTCCCGCCGGGCTGAGCTTGCGTGGCGAGAGCAAAGGCGTAGCCTTCGCTAAACGACGGGGGAAGCATGCTCAGCATCGCGCGAATCGACGCCTTTCCGATCCGCAGCGACCTCATCGGCGGGCCCGGCACCACGCCGCCGCGCCGGCCGAGCTGGAACGCGCAATCCGACATCGCCGGCCCGATGTCACGCCACCCGCGCTTTCGCCACGATCGCAGCCTGTGGCGCCCAAGCTGGCCCGGCGTGGGCTGCCTCGTCACCGCCAGCGACGGGACATGGGGCTTTGGCATCACCCGCCATGCCGGCGCGGTCATCCCCACCATCACCGACCACCTGGCACCGCTGCTGATCGGCGAGCCCGCCATGGCCACCGACAGACTGTGGGACATGATGGCGCGCATGGCCTCCACCTACAGCGCGGCGGGCCTCGCGAGCTACGCGATCAGCGCCATCGACCTCGCGCTGTGGGACCTCAAGGGCAAGCTCCTCGGCCAGCCGGTGTGGAGCCTGATCGGCGGGCCGGCGCGCGACCACATCGACTGCTACGCCACAGGCGGCGACACGGATTGGCACCTCGAGCTCGGCTTCCGCGCCACCAAGCTGCCCTGCCCGCGCGGCCCCGCCGATGGCCTGCCAGGCCTCAACCGCAACGTCGAGGCCGTGGCGCGGGTGCGGGAGATGGTGGGGCCGGAGGTCGAGGTGATGCTCGATTGCTGGATGGCCTTCGATGTCGAATACGCGGTGCGGCTGGCCGAGAAACTGCGCCCCTACGATCTGCGCTGGATCGAGGATTGCCTGATCCCCGAGGATTTCGACGGCCAGGACGCGCTGCGCCGCCGCCTGCCCGGCATGGGCCTCGCCACCGGCGAGCATTGGTACATGCCGCAGCCCTTCCTCGCCTCCGTCGCGCGGCGCAATGCCGATGTGCTCCAGCCCGACATCGCCTGGTGCGGCGGGCTGACGGCCTGCCTGCGCATCGCCGCCATCGCCGACGCTGCCGGCGTGGCGGTGGTGCCGCATGCGGGGATGAACACGCCCTATGGCCAGCATTTCGGCTTCGCCGTGCCGGGCGCGCCGATCGGCGAGCACTTTCTCGGAACGCCGCCGGGCGTGCCGCTGGCCGAGACGCGGCTGTTCCCGGGCATGGCCGTGCCGGTCGAGGGCCGGCTGGTGCCCAGCGACGCGCCGGGCTTCGGGCTGGGCGCGAGCCTCGATGATCTCGCTGCCATGAAACCCTGACGGAGGAACACCCATGCCCCTGCATCGCCGCGCCCTGCTCGCTGCGCCCTTCATCCTCGCCGGCGCCGCGCAGGCGCAAACGCCGGACGGCGCGCTGCGCATCGTCGTTCCCGCCCCGCCCGGCGCCTTCAATGACGGCCTCGCCCGGCTGCTGGCGGACCGCCTGCCGGCGGGGCTCGGCCAGCAGGTGGTGGTCGATAACCGCGCCGGCGCGGGCGGCATGATCGGCACGCGCGAGGTGGTGCAGGCGCGCCCCGATGGCCGGACCATCGGCATCGCCAATACCGCCACCATCGCGATCAACCCGCATCTGTTCCCGAACGCCGGCTACGACCCGCTGCGCGACCTGACGCCGATCTGCGGCTGCGCCGAAATCATGATCGTCCTCGTCGCCTCGCCGCGCCTGGGCGTGACCACGGTGGCCGAGTTGGTGGCGGCGGCGAAGGCGCGGCCGGGCGCGCTGAACTATGCGAGTGCGGGCATCGGCGGCAGCACGCATCTGGCCTTCGAGCTGTTGAAGCTGCGCGCCGGCATCGACCTGACGCATGTGCCCTATCGCGGCGCCGCGCCGGTCGCCACGGCGCTGTTGGCGCGCGAGATCGATGTGGGGTTCGAGGGCGTACCCCTGCTGCTGCCGCATATCGAGGCTGGCTCGCTCAAGCCGCTCGCGGTCTCGGGCGCCACGCGCCACCCGGCGCTACCCAACGTGCCGACGATGCGTGAGGCCGGCATCAGCGACTACGAGATGACGATCTGGTTCGGCCTGGTCGCCCCCAACGGCGTGGCCGCCCCGACCCGCGACAGGATCGAGGCCGAGACTCTGCGCCTGCTGGCCGACCCCGTGATGGCCGGGCGCATCGCGCAGCAGGGGGCGACGGTGCGTCCGCGCGATGCCGCGAGCTTCGGCACCTTCCTGCGCGCCGAGCACGCGAAGTTCGGCGAGGTCGTGCGCCTGGCCGCCATCAAGGCCGAGTGATCAGGCAGCGGCGAGATCCGGAAACAGGCATTCGGCGATGAAGCTGTCGGCCATCTCGGGGCCGACGCAGCCGGCCAGCATGCGCCGCGTGCGGTCGTTGCGGCGTTGGGCGGCGATGTAGCGCGCCTGCGCAGCCAGCATGGCCTGCGGCTCGGCCCGTGGCTGGCGCGTGTCGCGCAGGCAGCCCAGCAGCGTCGCCTCGCCGAGTGCCACCCCGGCCTCGAAACCTTCCAGCCCCTCGGGCCGTACGGCGACCACCTCGGGCGAGAAGATCGCCGTCCATTCCGGCAGCACCCGCGCCTCGCCTAGTGCTGCGCGCTGTGGCGCGACCCAGGCGCCCCAGGCGGCGATGCAGGGCTCGGCTTCCGGCACGGTGGGGGAGAGGTCGAGGAAGCAGCCCGTGGCGCGCTCGCGCCCGGTGATCACGTCGAATCCCAGGATCGGCAGCGCGATTTCGGGACGCGGAAAGGCACACAGGTGCAGCACTGCGATCTCGCCTGGCAGGGCGAAGTATTCCACATGCAGCCGCTGCCATAGCGGCGTGCGGACCACATGATTGCGCCATTCGATCGGCCGCCGCGGCGTTGCCATGGCGAGCCAATCCGGCTGCGGCACCACCTCCGCCCCCGGCGCCGCCAGCGCCGCCGCGGCGAAGCGCCAGCAGGCGAGGTCGAGGCGGTCGATCAGCGAGCGGTTCACGCGCCAGCGACCCAGGCGTCGAGCGTGGCGAAACCGTGCCGGGCGCTGGCGATCACCGCGTCCTGGTCGAGCCCGTCGAGCACAGCGGCCTCGTCCAGCACCTGCTTGAACTGGCGCCAGAGCAGCCCGGTATCTGCCCCGTGCGGCACCACGCCGGCCGCGCCGCTCTCCGGCCCTAGGCCGAGTGTCCCGGTCAGATGCCGGGCTATGAGCTGGCCGCCGAGCGTCGCCCCCTCCAGCAGGTAAAGCAGCCCCCAGCCCTGCGCGGCGGTACGCAGCCGATAGCCAGGGCAGCGCGGCAGCATCACGATGGCCCTATCATCGAGGCCAAGCGCGCGCAGATCGGCGGTGAAGGCCGCGCGCCGTGACAGGCGGCGTTGCAGGTCGAGCGACGCGGGCAGCAGCGGCGCCACGGCCGCCAGCGCAGCCTCCGCCGCGACATGATGGCCGTAGAGCCGGGCGGTGAGCGCGGTGTATTCGGCGCGCGTCAGGTCGGGTGCCATCAGCCGCGCGAAGCGGCCATTGGCCTCGATCCGGTCGTGCAGATCGCGCGTTTCAAGGCGCAGCCGCAGCGACAACGCCGGCGGCGGCGCTTGCAGGAGGCTGCCGGCCTCGGTGGCGAGGGCGTGCTGGTTCATGACATGGCCTTCACTGTTGCCATCTGCGCACCAAGCAGCCCGTCATCCCCGGGCCGCGCCACGCCCTCGGCCGAGACGGTCAGCGTATCGAGTGAGCGGGTAAGCTGCGCATAGGCTTCCCCAGTCTCGCTCACCGCTGCCTGCATACGCGTAATGCTGGTCTCGACGCCCGCCATCATCGAGGCGGCCTCCACTGTCTGGCGGCAGCCCTTGTCGATGGTCTCGCCCACGCCATGCTGGCGCGCCACCAGATCGGTCAGCGTGGACGTTGCCTGGTTCACCGCGGTGACGATGGCGCCAAATTCGGCTTGCACCTGCCGCGTCGCGGTCACCAGCTCGGCCAGCTTGCCCTCGACATTGCCGCTGAGTGTGCTGGCCTCCCCGGCCAAGGCGCGCACCTCCTGCGCGATCACCGCGAAGCCCGCGCCCTGCGCGCCGGCACGCGCGGCCTCGATCCGTGCATTGAGCGAGAGCATGTTGGTCTGCGCCGAGATCTTGGTGATGCCGCGCAGGAAGTCGCCGATCGTGCCGAAGGTCTGCACCAGCGCCTCGATCGAGCGCGCGCCATCCATCGCCCGCCCGCGCGCCAACTCCGCCTGGCCGCGCGCCGCATCGGCAAGGCCCGTCATCTCTCGCGTCGAGGCCAGCAGCATTTCGCCATCGGCCTGCGCGCGGCGCAGGTAGTCGGAGGTCTCGGACGTCGAGACCGAAAGCGAGCACGATTCCATCATCGTGCTTTCGAGCGTGTTCGAAAGCTTGGCGCCCGCTTCGCGGATCACCCGGCATTCGTCGAGCACCTTGGCCGACAGGAAATCCAGTCGGCTGTTGCCCTTGCCGTCCAGCACGGACGGCGGGGCGCGCCGTTCGATGCCCATCGGCGCGCCGCTCAGCCCATCCATGCCAGATCTCCTGCGCGGTGCCGCGCGGCTCGCGTTACTGTATCGAAATAACCTTGCCGAGGTTGGCCTTGTGCATCAGCGCCAGCACGGTGGGGTTTGCGTTGACGATGCCGAAGGCCTTGTTGCGAGACTTTGCCGTGTGGCTCAGCATCATCAGCATGCCGGCACTCGCGGCCTCCATGCTCTGCACGCCGCCGAAATCGAGGCGGATGTTGGTGACGGCGCCATTCGACATCACGGGCTCAAGCTGCGCCTTCAGCGTCGCCTGGCTCATGCTGTCCAGCACGCCACGGAGTTGAACGGAGGCCTGCGGGCCGTTGGCCTGGACCGAAACGGTGATCGACATGATTTGGTCCCCCTCAGCCCAACGAATTCCAGCGACCCGCCGAGGCGGGTGCCGGTGCGAATGCAAAGACATCGACCTCGGGCGGTGACTCCACCGCCGGTCCATCGCCGAACACTCCCGCGCCGAAGGCGGGAAGCGATGTGGGCGTGGTGATGCCGCGCTGCTGGCGAGACCAGAAATCGCCGATCGCGGCCGCAAACTGCGCGGCGAGCATCACCTCCGATTCCAGCCATGGCCGCGACGCGCCATCGAGCGGCGCGCGATGCGCCGCGAAATCATCGCGCGATCTGAACATCTTCTCGCTGCGCAGCTCAGCGCCCGAAGGCGGGCGGCCGGCCCAGGTGGCGTCGATCACGCGTTCGCGCCGGAACCACATGATCATGTCGCCTCGATTGCCGAGCGGCGCCGCGAGCAGGCCGCAGGCGATCTCCCGCAGCGCGGCGCCGCCGGGCACGAGGTCGATCAGCGCGTCGGTTGCGAATACGCGCCAGCCGGTGTCTTCGAAGGCCGGCAGGCGGCTGCCGAACATGGCAGCGATGCCGCGCAGCGTCAGCGCATCGGGCGTGCGGCCGACCAGGTGCACATGCCCGCCGGCACCGGCGCGGATCACCGCGGCGCCATCGGCATCGGCGATGCGCAGCAGATCGGTGGAAAAACCATCCTCCGGCCGACCGGGTTCGGCGATGTCGCTGCCATTGGCCGACACATAGGTCGGCGCCAGGGCCGCGACATGGCGGGAGATGGCGTGCATCGCGTGCAGGCGGATGGATGCGCCATGTTCGCTGCGCGTCGCCGAGGTGGTGGCCAGCATCTGCTGCCCGGCCTCGATCGCGCCGAGCATCTGCGTCGCCATCTGCTGGCGTTCGGCGATGCGCGCCTCCGTCGCTTCGAGTTCGATCAGGCGGCTCGCGAACATCATGGTGAGCTGTTCGATCACCGCGCGGCTGTCATAGCTCAGGAAGCGTTCTTCCTGATTGTGCACCACGAACAGGCCCCAGACCGCGTTGTCCACGTTGACCGGGAAGGTCATGTTGCTGCCGACGCCGAGGTTGCGATTGTAGCCGTTGTCGCAAGGGTGGATGCCGCGCAGCCAGCAATCGGTCATGTCGATGGTCTGACCGCTTTCGGTGGGCTCGCCATCCGCGCCGAGCGTCAGCAGCGGCACGGAGCCGCGCTGCGTGGGCTTCTGGCGGGTCTTGCCGGTGCGGAGAATCTCCTTCGCGGCCTCCGGGATGTCGGAGGCGGCGAAGTGATAGCCGAGGAAGGAACGCGGCAGCTTCGAATCCGGCGCGTGCTGTTCACCCACCACCACGCCATGGCCGTGCGAGATGAATTTGTAGAGCTTCACGCGGTCGTAGCCGGTGACGAAGTGCATCATCTTGGCCGAGGCTTCATACAGCCCGGCCACCGTGGTCTGGCGCGAGATGGCGTCGAGTGCCGAAGTGACCATGGTCTGGTAGTCGTGATACGCCTCGACGTCGGGCTCGACCTCGATGAACAGGCGGCCGTTGGAGATGTGGCAGATCGCCTCGAAGCGCCGACCCTGGGCCAAGAGCGGCGTCGGGTTGTCGAAGTACTGCCGGCCGGGACGCATGATATCGGCGATGCGCTGGCGGCTTTCCGGGTCCTGGAAGGCGAAGGTCGGCTTCTGGCCGAGCACGGCGCGGGCCGGCACGCCGAGGATTTGCTCGACATTGGCGCTGACATGCTCGACCAGTCCCGTCTCGGGCACCACGATCAGCATCACGCCATGAGGCTGCACGGTGCCGATTCGGGCAATCGGCAGCGCATCATGTTCGCAGGGCGCGGGGCGCCCGTTCAGGATATGGGATCGAATGCTGGGCATTCCTTGCCTTCCTCGCTCGTCTCTGCGCATGCCACGATGGCATCCGCAGTTCTGCCGTCAGTCGCGGCACTGTGAGGGGCGGAGGTAAACAACCCGTTGAAGCGGGTGCAGGGAATTTCGTTTGGCTGGTCCAGCCGGAATCAGATGCCTCGCTATCCAGGTTTACAGCGTATCGATTCATCCGCCCAGATGATCGCGGATCGCGGCGTCATAGGCTGCCTCGCGCGCCATGCGCCGCACGAAGTCGGGCTCCGGCAGGCCCTGCACAGGCAGTCCCGCGCGCTGCGCTGTGAGCGTGGCGCGCACCGCCTCCAGCGCCGCCTGGATCGGCAGATGGCCCTGCAACGCCACCCGCACGCCAAGCCGCGCCCAATCCTCCCGCGTGCCGAGGTCAGGCTTGGCGCCGCCGAGGATGATCGGCCGCGTCGTGGCCGCACGCAGCGCCGCCACCTGCTCACGCGCCGCGGCACCGGTGAAAAACAGCGCCTCCGCCCCCGCCGCCTCCATCGCGCGGGCGCGAAGGATGGCGTCGTCGAGGTCGGTCACGGTCAGCGCGGCGGTACGCCCCACCACGACGAGGCCCGGGCTGGCAGCGGCGGCCGCGGCGATCTTTCCGGCCAGTTCCTCGACGCTGACGAGCTCGGCCTTGGCCGTGCCGTAGGGGCGCGGCAGGCGGGTATCCTCCAGCGTCGCGGCGGCGGCGCCGGCGGCGTGCAGCTCCTCCACCGTGCGCATCGCATTCAGCGCATTGCCGTAGCCGTGATCGGCATCGACCAGCAGCGGCGGCGCGCCCGCGCGCGTGATGCGGCGTACCAGATCGGCGAGTTCGCTCAGCGTCAGTACGATGTGGTCCGGCGCGCCGAGCACGGCGAGCGAGGCGGAGGAGCCGCCGAGGATCGCAGTCTCGAAGCCGAGCTCGCTCGCCACGCGCGCCGAGAGCGCATCGAAAACCGAGCCGGGATGCACGCAAGCCTCGCCGGCCAGGATCGCACGGAACCGGTCAGGTGCGTTCTCGCGCCGCCGATTCGGACCTTCACGCCCTGCGGCGCTGCGGTCATCATCGGCATCGGTCATTCAGCCGCTTGTTTCGCGCTGTCGTCGGCCGCACCTGGTTTGCGCACGCGCAGCCGCCGGATGCGCCGCGGATCGGCGTCGAGCACGCGGAACTCCAACCCCGAAGGATGCGATATCAGCTCGCCCCGCGCCGGCACGCGGCCCGCGAGCGTGAACACCAGCCCGCCCACCGTGTCGATGTCGGCGGCGCGTTCTTCATCGGTCAGCACGAGGCCGAGCCGCTTCTCGAAGGCCTCGACCGTGGTGCGCGCATCCATCTCGAGCGTGCCGTCGGGTTTTTCCTGGATGGTCGCGGTGGCGATTTCGTCGTGCTCATCGGCGATGTCGCCGACGATGGTCTCCACCAGGTCCTCGATGGTCACCAGGCCGTCGATGCCGCCATACTCGTCCACCACCAGCGCCATGTGGATGCGCGCGGCGCGCATCTGCAACAGCAGGCTGAGCACCGGCATGGTCGGCACCACGAACAGCGGCTTGCGCAGAATCGCCTTCATCGAGAAGGTCGCGGGATCGTCCCGGCCGGGCTCACCCGCGGGCTCCCGCCCGACGGCCGCGATCACATCCTTGATGTGCACCATGCCCTGGATGTCGTCCAGGTTCGACCGATAGACCGGGTAGCGGCTGTGGCCTTCCTTCTGGATGTGGCGCATCGCCTGGTCGAGCGTCAGGTCCTCCTGCATCGCGAGGATGTCGGCGCGCGGCACCATCACGTCGTAGGCGGTCTTGTCGCGCAGCCGCAGTACGTTGTGCAGCAGCACGCGTTCATGCAGGTCGAGCCCCGTGACGGCCTCATCGGTCAGCAGCGGCGCCTCGCCGCTCGGCCGCCCGCCATCGAGCAGTTCCTCGACGCGGTCGCGCACGCTCTCGGCCTCGCGTTTCTTCAGCAGGCCCTGGAGCTTCCAGAAAAGCCCGGAGCGCTTGTCCCCCGCCCCACTCACTTTTTCGCGCCCTCGATGGCCGGGCACGCGCATCCGTGCGCTCGGCTCGCCCTGTTTGTGGCGACGCGTCGGGGCAGTGCCCAGACCGGGACGCTCAGCCTGCACCGGGCGCGCAGGCTGCCGACAGGCAGCGTGCCTCTCATGGCGCGTTCCCCTTCCAGGGGTTAGGCCGGCCGAGGCGGCGCATCACGCGCGCCTCCGCCTGCTCCATGCGCCGCGCCTCGCCCGCCAGCAGGTGATCGTGGCCGACCAGATGCAGTGCGCCATGCGCGACGAGATGCGCGAAATGATCGGCGGCGCGGCGGCCGCCCGCGCGTGCCTCACGCCGCACCACGCCCAGCGCCAGGGCGATGTCGCCCAGATGCCCCGGCACGCCGCCGGGGAAGGACAGCACGTTGGTGGGCTTCGCCTTGGCGCGATGCGTGCCGTTCAGCCGCTTCACCGCGGCATCATCGGCCAACAGCACGGTCATCGCGCCGCTCGCGCCGGCCTCGCGCAGCGCCGCGAGGGCGGCTTTGCGGGCAAGCGCCTCGGGCTGCTTCACGCAGCCGCGCCAGCCTGGTGCGTCCAGGACGACGGTGATGTCCGTTGTACCCCGGGGCGCCTCAGGGACAATCCCGACCGCCTTCGCGCGGCCGGGACGACTACTTCTCGGTTCCATTGTTCTCCATACCCTGGCCCCGCGCACGGCCGCCCTGGCGCGCCTGGTCGAAGCGGCCATAGGCGGCCACGATGCGACCCACCAGAGGATGCCTTACCACATCTTGTTCGGCAAAGCGCGCCACCGCGATGCCGTCCACGCCATCGAGCACGCGCAGCGCCTCCACCAGCCCCGACACCGTGCCGGGCGGCAGATCGACCTGGGTCGGGTCGCCGGTGACGACCATGCGGCTGCCCTCGCCCATGCGGGTAAGGAACATCTTCATCTGCGCCGCGGTGGTGTTCTGCGCCTCGTCGAGGATGGCGTAGCAATGCGCGAGCGTGCGGCCGCGCATGAAGGCGAGCGGAGCCACTTCGATCTCGCCGGCCTCCATCCGCCGCTTGAGCTGCTCGGCCGGCATCATGTCGTGCAGCGCGTCATAGAGCGGGCGGAGATAGGGATCGACCTTCTCCTTCATGTCGCCGGGCAGGAAGCCCAGCTTCTCGCCGGCCTCGACCGCCGGTCGCGACAGCACGATGCGATCGACGCGCCCGGCCTGGAGCAGCGCCACGCCCTGCGCCACGGCCAGATAGGTCTTGCCCGTGCCGGCGGGGCCGACGCCGAACACCATCTCATTGCGCGCCAGCATGTCGATATAGGCGGCCTGGGCGGGCGTGCGCGGCCCGATCGCGCCCTTGCGGGTGCGGATCGCCGGCAGATCCTGCAGCGGCAGGCGCGGGTCGGCCTCCTGCACGCCTTCGGCCATGCGCATCGCGGCCTCCACCTCGGCACTGCCCACCGGTTCACCCTTCTGCAATCGGCGCCATAGCGCGCCGAGCGCGGCCTCCGCCACTTCCGTCCGTTCGGGCGCGCCCGAGATGGTCAGCCGGTTGCCCCGGCTGCCGAGACGCACGCCCAGGCGCACCTCGATCCGCGCCAGGTTGCGGTCATGCTCGCCATACAGCAGCGGCAATAGCGCGTTGTCGTCGAATTGCAGCGTGATGGCGCGCTGGGCGGGGATCGCCCTGGCGCCGCGCGGGTTCGACAGGTCGGCCGAGCCGCCGCGCCCAGCGCGGCTGTCGGACGAGCGCCCCTCGGATGGGCGGCCCTCGGATGGGCGGCCCTCGGATGGGCGGAAGGAAATCGCGGCGGATGGAGTGTTCAAGCGGCGGCCTTCTCCTGACGGGGTGCTGCGGGTGATCCGTACGCGTCCTGCCCCTCGAGGCGCACGGAGAGTGAATTGGTCATGCTGGCGATCACCACCGCCGGCACGATCTGGCCTTCCAGCCCGGGCGGGCCCTCGCCATGCACCGGTTGGAGCCAGGGGGAGCGCCCGGCGATCTGGCCGGGGCGGCGGCCGGTGCCGGTCACCAGCACCTCCATCCGCTGGCCGACGCAGGCAAGGTTGAAGGCATCCTGCTGCGCGCGCAGCAGCGCCTGGATTTCCTGCAGCCGGCGGTCGCGCTCGGCCTGCGGCACCTGGAGTGGCGCGCCGGCAGCCGGGGTGCCGGGCCTGGCGGAATAGGTGAAGGAGAAAGCGAAAGCGAAGCCGACATCCTCGATGAGCCTGAGCGTCGCCTGATGGTCGGCCTCGCTCTCCCCGGGGTGGCCGGCGATGAAATCCGAGGACAGCGCGAGGTCCGGCCGCGCCGCGCGCAGGCGCTCCGCGATGCGGCGGTAGTCATCGGCCTTGTGGCCGCGATTCATGGCGGCGAGCATCCGGTCGCTGCCCGATTGCACCGGCAGGTGCAGGAAAGGCATCAGCTGTGGAATCTCGCCATGCGCGGCGATCAATTCATCATCCATGTCGCGCGGGTGGCTGGTGGTGTAGCGCAGCCGGGCGAGGCCCTCGATCTCGGCGAGTTCACGCAAAAGCCGCGCGAGCGTCCAGCTGCCGCCGCCGGGTGCGGCGCCATGCCAGGCATTCACATTCTGGCCAAGCAGCGAGATTTCCCGCGCGCCCTGGGCAACCAGGCGCCGCGCCTCGGCGATCACGGTGGCGGCGGTGCGGGAATACTCGGCGCCGCGGGTGTAGGGCACCACGCAGAAGGAGCAGAATTTGTCGCAGCCCTCCTGGATGGTCAGGAAGGCACTCACGCCCTGCGGCGTCCGGCTGTCCGGCAGATGGTCGAATTTCTGCTCGGGCGGAAAGTCGGTCTCGATCACGCCGCCCACGGCGCGGGTGGCGCGCGCCACCATCTCCGGCAGGCGATGGTAGGTCTGCGGGCCGAGCACGAGATCGACGTAAGGCGCGCGCGCGATGATCTCGGCGCCCTCGGCCTGCGCCACGCAGCCGGCGACGGCGAGGATCATGCGTCCGCCCTCGGCCTCCTTCGCCAGCTTGGCGTGGCGTAGCCGGCCGAGTTCGGAGAACAGCTTCTCGCTGGCTTTCTCGCGGATGTGGCAGGTATTGAGCAACACCATGTCGGCGCCCTCGGGCGTCTCGGCCGGCGCGTAGCCGAGCGGCGCCAGCACATCCGCCATGCGGGCGCTGTCATAGACGTTCATCTGGCAGCCCCAGGTGCGGATGAACAGCCGCTTTGGGGCCAGGTTCTTAGGGGAGGCCGTGGTGGTCATCGCCGAGGGAACTCCGCCGCCCCGCCAGGAAGCCGGCGGGTGGAGCACAGTGATGTGCGGACGCCTCGCGCCCCGGTCAAGCGGAGGAGGACCTCACCGGGTGCAGCGGTCCCGACAGAAGGGGAATATTTGCCACCAGCCTAGGCTGCGGTGTGCGGCCGCGTCGGGTCAAGCGGGAACCGCTTCCGGCCGGGGCCGCGTGGCGGGAGGCGGGGCAGGCAGCGGCCCGGTCCGGCGATTCTGCCGCAGCATCGAGCAACTATCGGCGATCACCCCGGCGCAGGCCGCGGCCAACGCCTTGCGGTCCGCCCAGTCGGTGGGGTCGAGCGTGCCGTGCAACACGATGGTGGCGCGCGCATTGGACCGGCGCGCGAGGCGCCAGAAATGCGTGAAGATGTCGGTATCGCCATACCAGGCGAAAAGCGGCCGGTCGCGCCGGCAGGCGGGCAGGCCGCCGAGTCGGTCGAACACCACCGAGACCGGCTGCACCACACGCGCGCTGTCGGCCACCGAGAGGAAGGCGCTGCGGAAGGGCAGCACGCGGCCACCATCGCTGGTCGTGCCTTCCGGGAACAATATCAGGCTGTCGCCCTGCGCCAGTCGCTCGCGGATGGCGCCGGCCTCGCCCTTGGTGGTGGTGCGGTTGCGGCTGACGAAGACCGTCCGGCCGAGCCGCGCCACGGTGCGGATTACCGGCCAGGTGCCGACCTCGTGCTTGGCGACGAAACACGCGTCCAGCACCCCGCCCAGCACCAGCACGTCGAGCCAGGAGGTGTGGTTGGAGACGAACAGCACGGGCTTATGCTGCGCGGCCTCGCCCACGACCTGCACGCGAAGCCCCATGAGCCAGCAAAGGGTGCGGAAATAGGCCTTGCCGAAGGCCACATTGCCGCGGCCAGGCAGGACCAGCAGCACCGCCTGGATCGGGATGGCGATCAGTGTCCAGAGCACCACCGTGACCAGCCGCCGCACCGCCCGCGCCCGACCGCCGAGCGGACGGATGCCGAGCACGTCGCCCCATAGCCCCTCGGGATCCGAGGATGAGAATTGGATCGGCTTTCGACGCCGCAGGCGGCGCGGGCGCAGGGCTTCAGGGGTCAGCAAACGATGGGTGGCCTCCATAATCGAGCATTACAGCCGCAGATCAAGGCAACGCAATGAAACACCTGCGACATCTGCGTGAATTGGTGCGTCCTGTTGCGGCAGGGCGGCCGGCGCGGCAGGGTGCACCGCATGTCCATCCCGAACATCCCCCTGCGCGCGAAATTGTGCCGCTGATGCATCTGGCGGTCCTCGGCGCCGGGGCGGTGGGCCCGGCCTGCGCGGCGCTCGCCGTCAGCCAGGGGCACAGCGTGGCGCTGTGGTCGCCTCGCGGCGGGGGCACGCATGGCATTGGCGCGACCCTGGCGGTGGAGGGCGTGATGGCCGGCACCGCACGGGTGGTAGTGTCGGTGGAGGCGGCCCGAGCGCTGCGGGGGGCGGAGGCGGTGCTGGTCGCCGTGCCGCCGCACGCCCTGGCGCCGGTGCTGCGCCGCCTCGCGCCCATGCTGGCGGAGGGCGTGCCGATCCTCCTGGTGCCGAGCCATTCCCTGGCGCCGCTGCTGCTCGACCGGCTACTGGCCCATCAAGGGGTCCGTGCCCCGATCGGCGCCCTGGCCATGCCGCCGGTGGCGGCGCAGCGGCTCGGGCCGGATCGGGTGCGGATCATCGCGCTGCGCCCCGGGGTGGAGGTCGCTGCTGTGCCCGCCGGCGCGGCGCCTGCCCTGGCGCGGCTTTGCGCCGCCCTGTTCGGCCTCGCCTTCCAGCCGGTGCCGGATCTGCTGGCCGCGATCATGGCGAGCCCCGAGCCGGTGATGCAGGCGGCCTTGGCGCTCGGCAACGTCACGCGCATCGAGGCGGCGGAGGCGTGGGACCTACACGCCCAGATGACACCTGCGATCTGCCGCCTGATGGACGGGTTGGACGCCGAGCGCCTGGCCTTGGCGGCGCAGCATGGCCATCGCCTGCGCCCGCTCGCCGAGTGGCTGGCCCATGCCGGCGATGTGGCCCCGGGCAAGCTGTCGGACATGGCCCGCGCCCTGGCCGTGGTGCGCGGCCCGATGCCGGGGCCCCAGGGCCTCGACACAGCGCATCTGGCCGAGAGCGTGACCTATGGCCTGGCGTTCTGGCTGCGCCTTGCCGCGCCGCGGGGCCTCGCCCTGCCGCTCACCACCGCGGCTGTCGCGGTGCTGGAGGCGATGTGGGGCCGTGGGCTGAGCGGCGACGACCTGCTCGGCGGCACCGACCTTGCCGGCTTGCCCGCCCTGCTGCGCAAGGGATACCCGCGCACAACCGAACCCAGCGACTGACTTGCGGCCCGCAGCGCCGAGCGGCCGCCGCGGCCAATGCCGCGAGCCAAGTGCGCGGAGCGCTCGCCCATCACGCCGGAGGCGCGCCTTCGGCACGGCGCCTGAGACCTTGGTTTCTGTCCGCGAACAAATTCATGATTGGCAGAGCCTTCGCATCATGAGGCGGATGGAGGCGAGGCGTAGGAAAGCGAGCGCGGTGCGGTTGAGATTTTCCCAATCCTTGTCGAGGCGTCGGCATCGGTTGAGCCGGGCAATTGTTCGCTCCACCACCCAGCGCCGAGGCAGCACCTCGAAGCCTTTGGCGGTGTCGGAACGCCTGACGATCTCGATCTGCACCTGACGCACCACGCGCTTCATTGCGGCCTGAAACTTCGGCCCCTGGTAGCCGGCATCGGCGTAGAGTTTGCGCAGAAATGGCAACAGCCCGAACAGCGTCGCCATCACCAGCACGCCGCCATCGCGGTCTTGCAGGTCAGCGCCATGCACCACCGCGTGCAGCATCAGGCCGAGCGTATCGACCAGCAGGTGGCGCTTCTTGCCCTTGATCTTCTTGCCGCCATCGTAACCGTGCGGATCAATGCAGGCCCCCCTTTTTCCGCGCTCTTGACGCTCTGGCTGTCGATGAGCCTGCTCGCGGCACTGCACGTAGAGCCGTGGTGGATGCGCTCCAGCGTGCCGTCCCACTCCCAGCGCATGAAGTAGCCATGCAGCGTGCTGCGCGGCGGTAGGTCCTTCGGGATCGCGCGCCACTGGCAGCCGGTGCCAAGGATGTAGAGCAGACCGTTGACCACCTCACGCAGGTCCACCGTCCGCGCATTGCCGCCGCGCCTCGCCCTGTTTCAGGCGGTGGGTATCGTCACGGCCGAATCGTTCATCAGGATCGGGTTCGGTGTCGCGAAGTGGCAGGCCGCGGCTTGACCGGGGGCGACATCGCGCAGCGCCGGCCGCTCGATGCGGCAGATCGGCTGGGCGATCGGGCAGCGGGTGTGGAAGCTGCACCCGGGCGGCACACGGGCGGGGCTCGGCACGTCCCCCTCCAGCACGATGCGTCGGCGCGGCGCGTCCGGGTCCGGCTGCGGGACGGCGGAGAGCAGCGCCTGGGTGTAGGGGTGCTGCGGCGCCGCATAGACCTGCCGCTTGGCGCCGATCTCCACGACGCGGCCGAGGTACATCACCATCACCCGATCGGCGATGTGCCGCACCACGGCCAGGTCATGCGCGATGAAAAGGTAGGAAAAACCCTTCGCCGCCTGCAAGTCCTGCAACAGGTTGACGATCTGCGCCTGCACCGACACGTCGAGCGCCGAGACCGGCTCATCCGCCACGATGAAGCTCGGCCCCGCAGCGATGGCGCGCGCGATGCCGATGCGCTGGCGCTGCCCGCCCGAGAAGCTGCGTGGGAGGCGATCCATGGCGGCGGGCGGCAGCCCGACCTGGGTCAGCAATTCCGCCACGCGGTCGCGCATCGCGCGGCGGCCGCCGGCAGGCCCAAGGACCTCCAGCGGCTCGGCCACGATCTGCGCGACGGTCCGGCGCGGGCTCAGGGATCCGTAGGGGTCCTGGAACACCATCTGCGCGTGGCGGCGCACGCCCCGCATCTCGCCTGCGGACAGGGTGCCGAGGTCGCGGCCCTCGAAGAACACCCGGCCGTCGGTCGGTTCGATCAGGCGCAGCAACAGGCGGCCGAGTGTCGATTTGCCGCAGCCGGATTCGCCCACCACGGCCAGGGTTTCCCCGCGGGTCACGGTGAAGCTGACGTCATCCACCGCCCGGACGCCGGCCGTCCTGCGCCCGAAGGGCAGCCGCCCGGCGGCGTCGAAGGTCTTTCCCAGCGCCTCGACACGCAGCAGCGGGTCGGTCATGCCGTCACCCAGCAGGCCGCGCGATGGCCTTCGCCGACCGGGGCGAGGGGGGGCATCGCCTCGGCGCAGCGCGGGATGCGCAAGCTGCACCGGGCATAGAAGGGGCAGCCCGACTTCACCTGCCCCGGCATCGGAACGGAGCCCGGGATCTGCGCCAGCCGCTTGCGGTCGTCATCCAGGCGCGGGACCGATTGCAGCAGTCCGATCGTGTAGGGGTGCGCGGCGCGGCGGAAGATCGCCCGTACATCGCCCTCCTCCACCACGCGCCCGGCGTAGAGCACCACCACCCGCTCGCACATCTCGGCGATGACGCCGAGGTCGTGCGATATCAGCAGGATCGCGGTGCCGGTCGCGGCCCGGATGCGTGCCATCAGCGCCAGCACCTGCGCCTGGATCGTGACGTCGAGCGCCGTGGTCGGCTCGTCCGCGATCAGCAGCTTCGGCGTGCAGGCGAGCGCCATGGCGATCATCACCCGCTGGCGCATGCCGCCGGAGAATTG
>JBBSCP010000037.1:0-19569 GCA_038250135.1 Acetobacterales bacterium
AGGTGGATCAACCGGCGCCCGCCGGGCCAGATCGCGAAGCCGGCAAACTTTACTGCCGAGTGCGGCGCGGGGCTTGTGTCGGTGGCAGGAGAATCCAGACAGGTCTCCTCGGCAGGCTCGTCGCATGGTGGCGAGCAGGGCGGATGCGCACGAGCAACTCGCGCAGTTTGAAGGGCTTGCCGAGATAGTCGTCAGCGCCGTGTTCGAGGCCGGGGACGCGGGCCACCGCCTCGTCGAGCCCGGTCACCAAGATGATGCCGGGTGGCGCGGCGGGTGCCTTGAGTCGCCGCGCGACGGCGAGCCGTGCTGCGGCGTGCGAACCACACACAACACCGGCCTCACCGGCCGGTGAGGATCCGCTCCACCAGTTGCTTCGCTGTCGGCACGAAGCCGTTGGAGTAGAAGGGGTCAGTGCCGAAGCGATAAGCGTTGTGGCCGGAGAACATCAGGTTGCGCTCCAGCCGCCCGCCATGCGCGATGTCCTGCAGCGTCTTCTGGATGCAAAAGCTGCGCGGATCGGCCTTCTTGCCGGTGCTGTAGTCGGGCTCGGACTGCGCCCAGTTCGAGAAGCGGCAATGCGACAGACAGCCCATGCAATTGGTCTGGTCGGTCAGGATCTCGCGGCCCGCCTCGGGGGTCACAAACACCAGCGTGTCGTCGGGCGTGCGCAAGGCTTCGGTGAAGCCGGCGGCCGTATAGGCAACCGCGCGGGGCAGGTCGTCGGGCTTGAGATAAACCAGCCGCTTGCGCGGGCCGACGGGGAAGGGCGCGGTTTGCGCCTCATTCGCCTCGGTGGTGAAGGGCATCTGGCGCTCGCTGCGCGCTTCCAGCTCGCTGAGGAATTCTGTTCGTACGGCCGAGGAATAGAACCCGGTCGGGCTGAAGGCCTGGAGCAGCACGTCGCCCTCCTTGAGCTGCAACAGGCGGGTCTTCCACTCCTCGCTGATCGGGCTTTCCCGGGTCAGCAGCGGGCGGGTGCCGAACTGGAAGGCGACCGGGCCAAGCTCCTCGCTGTCGATCCAATGCGCCCATTCCTCGAGCCACCATACGCCGCCGGCCATGATGATCGGCACGTCGCCCAGGCCGAAATCGCGCATCTGCTGGCGCAGCTTGAGCACGCGCGGATAGGGGTCTTCGGGCTTCAGCGGGTCTTCGCTGTTGGACAGGCCGTTATGCCCGCCCGCCAGCCAGGGATCCTCATACACCACGCCGCCCAGCAGCTCGCGGTTTTTGCTGTAGGCGCGCTTCCACAACGCGGCGAAGGCGCGGGCGGAGGAGATGATCGGGTAGTAGTGCACGCCGAATTCGCGCGCGAGGTCGGCGAGGCGATAAGGCATGCCAGCACCGCAGGTGATGCCATGCACCAGGCCCTTGGCCCCTTCGAGCACGCCGCGCGCCACGCGTTCCGCCCCGCCCATCTCCCACAGGATGTTCATGTGGATGCGGCCCTGGCCGTCGGCGCGTTCATGTGCCTCGCGCGCCTGCGCGATGCCGCCCGAAATGCCGAAAGCCACCAGCTCCTCATGCCGATCACGCCGGGTGCGGCCGTGATAGATCTGGCGGATGATGTTGCCTTCTTCGTCATAGCCGTCGGCATTGACGGCCGAGAAAGTGCCGACGCCACCACCGGAGGCCCAGCCCCCGCAGGTCGCCCCGTTGGAAATAGCTACGCCCTTGCCGCCCTCGACAAGCGGCAGCACGTCGATACCGCCCATGCGGATGGGGTTTATCGCATTCAAGACTTTTCGGCTCCGGTAACTGTCAGATCGTCAGGGCAAGCTGGCCCCGCATGACAAGTATATGGCGCGGCTCAGCCGGCAAGGGGAGGACCCCTGCCGGCCGCGCGGGCGATGCTTTATTCGCCGCCGAGGTCGGTCACACCCTCGCGGCGCGGGCGGCGATCGCGATCGCCACGGCCATCGCGGCGCGGGCCGCGATCGGGGCGGTCGCCACCGCCTTCACCATCCTCACGCGGGCGACGCGCGCCTACCTGCTCGGTGATGTCGGCGCCGGTGGCCTGATCGACCACACGCATGGAGAGCTTCACCTTGCCACGGTCGTCGAAGCCGATGACCTTGACCTTCACCGCGTCGCCGTCCTTGACGATGTCGGTGGTCTTCTGCACCCGCTCGTTCGACAGTTCGCTGATGTGCACGAGGCCGTCCTTGGCGCCGAGGAAGTTCACGAAGGCGCCGAACTCGGCGGTCTTCACCACCTTGCCGTTGTAGATCTTGTTGATCTCGGCCTCGGCAACGATGCCCATGATCCGGTCGATCGCCTTCTGCGCGGCTTCGATCGTGGTGGCGGCGACCTTGATGGTGCCGTCATCGTCGATGTCGATCTTGGTGCCGGTCTGCTCGGTGATCTCGCGGATCACCTTGCCGCCAGAGCCGATCACATCGCGGATCTTGTCCTTGTTGATGTTGATGACCGTGATGCGTGGCGCGGTTGCGGCCACATCGCCGCGGGCACCGGACAGGCCCTTGGCCATCTCGCCCAGGATGTGCAGCCGCCCATCCTTCGCCTGGCCGAGCGCCTGGCGCATGATGTCGAAGGTGATGGACGTGATCTTGATGTCCATCTGCAGCGCGGTGATGCCGAGCTCCGTGCCCGCCACCTTGAAATCCATGTCGCCTAGATGGTCTTCGTCGCCGAGGATGTCGGACAGCACGGCGAAGCCGCGATCTTCCTTGATCAGCCCCATGGCGATGCCCGCGCAGGGGCGCTTCAGCGGCGCGCCCGCATCCATCAGCGCGAGCGAGGTGCCGCAGACGGTGGCCATGCTCGACGAGCCGTTGCTCTCCGTGATCTCGGACACCACGCGCATCGTGTAGGGGAACTTGTCCTTCTCGGGCAGCAGCGGATGCAGCGCGCGCCAAGCCAATTTGCCGTGGCCGATCTCACGACGGCCGGGCGAGCCCATGCGGCCGGTCTCGTTCACCGAGTAGGGAGGGAAATTGTAGTGCAGCATGAAGTTCTCACGGTACTCGCCGGCGAGCGCGTCGATGATCTGCTCGTCCTGGCCGGTGCCGAGCGTGGCGACGCACAGCGCCTGCGTCTCGCCGCGCGTGAACAGCGCCGAGCCGTGCGAGCGCGGCAGGATGCCAACCTCCGCCACGATGGGCCGCACGGTGGAGGTATTGCGGCCGTCGATGCGCAGGCCGGTGTCGAGGATCGCGTTGCGGACGACGTCGGCCTCAAGCTCCTTCAGCAGGCCCCTGGCGGCGCCGGCGTCGAGGCCCTCGGATTCGAGGGCGGCGACCACTGCCTTCTTGGCGGCGCCGACCTGGTTCTGGCGGGCCAGCTTCTCGACGGTCTTGTAGGCTTCGGCGATCGGCGCGCGGCCGAGCTCGGCGATGCGGGCCTTGAGCGTCTTGGTGGCCTCGGATTCCTCGGGCATCGCCCAGGCGTCCTTGGCGGCCACTTCGGCGAGCTCGATGATCCCCTGGATCACCGCCTGGAAGCTCTTGTGGCCGAATTCCACGGCGCCGAGCATGATGTCCTCGGGCAGCTCCTGCGCCTCGGATTCCACCATCAATACGCCTTCGGCGGTGCCGGCGACGACGAGGTCGAGCTGCGACTGCAGCAGCTGCGCGGCGGTCGGGTTCAGCACGTAGCCGCCATCGATCCAGGCGACACGCGCGCCGGCCACCGGGCCGAAGAAGGGAATGCCGGACAGCGTCAGCGCGGCGGAGCAGCCGACCAGCGCCACGATATCCGGGTTGTTCTCCAGGTCATGCGACAGCACGGTCGCGATCACCTGGACCTCGTTGCGGAATCCGTCAGGGAACAGCGGGCGCAGCGGCCGGTCGATGAGGCGCGAGACCAGTGTCTCGTTCTCGTTGGGGCGCCCCTCGCGCTTGAAGAAGCCACCGGGGATCTTGCCGGCCGCGAAGGCCTTTTCCTGGTAGTTCACCGTCAGCGGGAAGAAGTCCTGGCCGGGCTTCACGCTGCGCGCGCCGACCACGGTGCAGAGCACGATGGTGTCGCCGAGGCGGGCCACCACGGCGCCATCGGCCTGGCGGGCGATCTTGCCGGTTTCCAGCGTCAACAACTGGCCGCCCCAGGAAATGTCCTTGCGGAAGTATTTGTCGAACATGAATCGTCCTTCGTGGCCCCGCCGTCGCGGCGGACCAATGGCAGAATGCCGCCCGCGCGCGGTCGCGGGGGCGGCGGAATCGCGACGAGGCGGAAGCCGAGGGTTCGTCGTACCGGCCCATCTGGGCAGGGATGCTCGGCGTCTCGGGCGGCATGGGAAGGCGGAAGGCCCACATTGCTTGCGCATAGTGGGTCCCATCCTGCTTCCCGTTTCCGGGAGGCACGATGGGCAAGGCCGCCCATGTGGCCGGAGGCGCCGCCATCTCCCCGTTCGGGTTCGGCGTTTCCTCGACATTTCCGCCGCCATCGCAGCGAAGACCGGGGGTCCGGGGGGTCCCGGGGCCGATCCGGGGGGCGCTATGGCACGGCGGGAAGCGAAAGGCCAGAGGAAAGCCCCTGGCGGAAACCCTCCACCTGATGGACGGCTGAGCGGCGGTGGCTGATGATGGAGGTGGATGAGTACCTGTTCCCCTCATGCAAACGTCTGGCGCGCCGGCCTGGCCGGGGCGGGCGTGATCTGCGTGGGCATCGGCCTCGCCCGCTTCGCCTATGTGCCGCTGTTTCCGGTGATGGTCGGTGAGGGCTGGGTGGATGGCGGCGGCGCGGGGCTGTTGGGGGCGGCGAATTTCTCCGGCTACCTGCTCGGCGTGTTGGGCGGGCGCGCGGTGGCGGCGCGGATTGGCGTGCCGCGCGCGCTCGACCTCGGCATGGCACTGGCGCTGCTGGCCTTTGCGGCCTGTGCCTGGAATGGCGGCCTGGCCTGGTTCGCCCTGTGGCGCGGCATGGCCGGCGTGGCGGGCGGCGTGCTGATGGCCCTGGCCGGCCCGGCCGTGCAGGCCGCCGTGGCACCCGAACAGCGCAGCTTTGCGGGCGGCATCGTGATGGGGGGCGCAGGATCGGGCATCGTGTTGGCGGGGCTGCTGGTACCTGGCTTGCTCACGGGCGGGCTGGCGCTGACCTGGCTCGGCCTCGCGGTGGCGGTGGCGCTGGTCTGGGCGCTGGTGCGGCCGGCCTTCCCCAACCCGCCCGCCCTGCCGGAGGCCGCAAGCACGGCGGCGGTGCCGCGCTCGGCCGGGCTGGTCCTGGCCTATGGGCTGTCGGGCGCGGGGATGGTGGCGCCGATGGTCTACCTGGCGGACCTCGCGGTGCGCGGGCAAGGGCTGCCGATCTTCGCGGGCTCGATCATCTGGATGGGATTTGGCGCCGGCGCGGTGGCCGGCACGCTGCTCGGCGGGCGGGTGGCGGGGCGGATCGGCGGGCGACGGGCGCTGCCGATCTGGCTCGGCGTGCAGGTAGCGGCCCTCGGCCTCGCGCTGCTGCCCTGGTGGCCGGCGTTGGCGCTGGCCGCACCGCTCGGCGGCTTCGCGGGCGTGGGCGCCACGGCAGTGACGCTCGCCGCGGCGCGGGAGGTGGCGGGGATGCAGGCGGCGCTGGTCTGGGTGCGGGCCACGGCGACCTATGCCACGGCGCAAGCTGGCGTGGCCTTCGCGCTGGCGGCACTGTTCGAGGCGGCCGGCGAGCGTCATGCCGCCGTCTTCGGCGCCGGCCTCGTGTTCTCCGTCCTGGCGCTGCTGGTCGCGCTGCGCGACCGCCGCTGACTGACAAGAGGCGGGGACTGAAAAGCGGCGAGAAAAAAAGCGGCGGGACCCCCGAAGGAGCCCCGCCAAGTTATGGGATGCCGACATATCGGGGGAAGTCGCCGGCACCCTGGGAGGGAGAGACGGGAAGCAAAGAAAGGCATTCCCGAGCGAGGTTATGCGCCCGATTGATTGACGGAACCTTTCCAGAACAGAGTTTGTTGATCCCATCTGTCGCCGGTCGTGACGTCGCACCCTGGTGCTGGCATGGTCGAACCCGTGAACGATCGGGGGATGCGCATGGCGGGCTTGCCGCTCACCGGGCTGAAGGTACTGGAGCTCGGCCACTACATCGCGGGGCCCTTCGCCACGCGGCTGCTCGCTGATCTTGGCGCCGAGGTCATCAAGATCGAGCCGCCGGAGGGTGACCCGATCCGCGGCTGGGGCAGCCGGCACAATGGCCACGCCGTGTGGTTCAGTGTGCATGGGCGTAACAAGATGTCCGTCACGCTGGACCTGAAAAGCGCCGAGGGGCACGCGCGCATGCTCAAGCTGGTGACCCGCGCCGACGCGCTGGTGGAAAATTTCCGGCCCGGCTACCTGGAGCGCATCGGACTTGGGCCTGAGGTGCTGCACGCGCTCAACCCGCGCCTGATCATCGCGCGCGTCTCGGGCTTCGGCCAGGATGGGCCGTATCGCGACAAGCCGGCCTTCGGCGCGATCGGCGAGGCCATGGGGGGCCTGCGCCACCTGACCGCGACGCCGGGCGTGACCGAGCACGCGCCGCCGCGCTGCGGCGTCTCGATCAGCGACGATCTCGCAGGGATGTATGCGGCGATGGCCGTGGTTTCGGCGGCCTGGGCGATCAAGGGCGATCCGGCGGGCAAGGGGCGGGTGATCGATGTCGATCTCGTCGGCGCCGTCTTCTCGCTGATGGAGGGGATGCTGCCGGAATACGGGCTGACGGGCCGCATCCGCCAGCCGGCCGGTGCGGCCATCCCGACCGCCGCGCCGACCAACACCTACCTGTGCGTCGATGGCAAATGGCTTTGTATCGGCGGCAATTCGGACCTGATCTATCGCCGGCTGATGAGCGCCATCGGGCATGAGGAGCTCGGCCGCGATCCGCGCCTGGCCGACAATGCCGGCCGCTGCGCGAATGTCGGCGAGATCGACGCCGCCATCGCCGCCTGGACCCGCACCCTGCCCGCCGCCGAGGCCGAGGCAATGCTGGAGGCGGCGGAAGTGCCATGCTCGCGCCTCTATGACATCCGCGACTGCGCCGAGGACCCGCATTTCCGCGCCCGCGGCATGGTGCTGGAGGTGGACGACCCGCTGGTGGGCGCGACGCTGCTGCACCCGGCAGCACCTTTCCGCTTCGACGGCGTGACAACGCGGGAAATGGTGCGCTGGACCGCGCCGGCGGTGGGCGCGCACAACGACCATGTCTTCGGTGAATTGTTGGGAGAAACGCCATGAAGCACGCCACGATCAGCGAGGTCGCCCCGCGCGACGGGCTGCAATCCATCGGCCCCTTCGTGCCCACCGCGACGAAGATTGCGCTGGTGGAAAAGCTCTACGCGGCCGGGCTGCGGCGCATGGAGGTCGGCAGTTTCGTCAGCCCGAAAGCCGTGCCGCAGATGGCCGACACCGCCGAGGTGCTGCGTGCGGCGATGGCGCTGCCCGGCCTGGAATGCACGGTACTGGCGCCGAATCGCAAAGGGTTCGACCTGGCGCTGGCGGCCGGGGCGCATCGCGTCGGGCTGTTCATGTCGGTGACCGAGAGCCACAACAAGGCCAATGTGAACCGCACCTGCGCCGAAAGTTTCGCTGACCTCACGGGCATCGTTCGCGATGCAAGCGCGGCAGGGATGAAGGTGCGGTTCAACCTCTCCTGCGCCTTCCACTGCCCCTTCGAGGGCGTGGTGCCGGAACGCGACGCGCTGGATTGGGTGGAGCGTGTCTCGGCGCTCGATCCCGCGATGGAGATCGGCATCGCCGACACCACGGGCAATGCCGCGCCCGACCAGGTGGGGCGGGTCTTCGCCCAGGCCGTGCGCGCCTGGCCGGGCGCCGATGGCCGCCCGCGCCTCGCCTTCCATGGCCACGACACCTACGGCATGGGTGTTGCGAACTGCGCCGCGGCTTGGGAGGCTGGGTGCGAGGTGTTCGACAGCGCCGCCGGCGGCCTCGGCGGTTGCCCCTTCGCGCCCGGCGCCACCGGCAATGTCGCGACCGAAGACGTGGCCTGGCTGTTCCGCCGCATGGGCGTGGCGACGGGAGTCGATTGGGCAGCCTTGTTGCATGCTGCGGATTACGCCGCGGCGATCCCCTACGCCCTGCCCGGCGGGCGGATGCGCGGGGTGACGGCGGCGCGGGCGGCGTGATTCGGCTTGCCCCTCAGCTACGGTTTGCGCTATGCAAATCAACGTGATGCGCGCCGCCCTTGCCATGTTGCTGCTGCTTGGCCTTGCCGCCTGCGGGACCTCCTCCGGGCCGCGGGCGCTGGCGCCGCATCGGCCGCAGTTGGGCGAGCCCATCTCCTGCGTGCCTTATGCCCGGGCGCGCAGCGGCATCCAGCTTCAGGGTGATGCCTGGCAATGGTGGGATGCCGCGAGCGGGCGTTATGAGCGCGGGCGAACACCGCAGGCGGGCAGCGTGCTGGTCATCGCCCGCAGCTCGCGCAACCCGAGCGGGCACCTCGCCGTCGTCTCGCGCGTGGTGAACAGCCGCGAGATCCAGGTGGACCACGCCAATTGGGCCTCGGGCGTGACGCGTGGGCGGATTACGACGGACCAGCGCGTGGTCGATGTCTCGGCCGCGAATAACTGGACGCTGGTGCGGGTGTGGTATCCGCCGGTGAACGATCTCGGCAACACCGCCTATCCGGCACGCGGTTTCGTGCATGGCGCAACGCGCTACGCCAGCCGGTAGCGTCGCGCCGCAGAGCAGGGCATGCTCCGCACAACGCATCCGAGGGAGGAAATTGATCATGACAATCACACGCCGCGGCTTGATGGCCGCTACCGGCGGACTTGCCCTTGCGCCGAGCGCGCTGCTTGCCCAGCCCGCCTGGCCGGACCGGCCGGTCCGCATGATCGTGGCCTTCCCCGGCGGCTCGACGCCCGACCTCGCGGCGCGCGCCGTCTCGGGCCATCTCGCGCAGGCGCTCGGCCAGCCGGTGGTGGTGGACAACCGCGCCGGCGGCGGCGGGAACATCGGCACGGAGGCGATCGTGCGGGCTACCGACGGGCATACGGTGGGTGTCACCATCGGCGGGCCCGGCAGCACGGCCAAGGTGCTTAACCCGAACCTGACCTATGACCCCGCGACGGACCTCACGCCCATCTCGCTGCTGGCGCGGCTGCCTTTTGTGCTGGTGGTGCATCCCTCGGTGCCGGTGCGGAATGCGGCGGAGTTCGTGGCCTATGCCAAGGCAAATCCGGGCAAGATCAATTACGGCTCCACCGGGCCGGGCACACTTTCCCATCTCGTGATGGAGGATCTGGCGGCGAGCCAGGGATTCCAGGCCGTGCACGTGCCCTATCGCGCCGTGGCGCAGGCGGTGCTGGACTTGATCGCCGGGCGCATCCAGGCCTTCTTCGCAGCCTCGGGCGGCGTACTCGGCCAGGTGCGGGAGGGCTCGGTGCGGGCGCTGGCGGTCACCTCGGGCACGCGTATCCCGCAATTGCCAGATGTGCCGACCATGCCGGAATCCGGCGTGGCGAACGACCCGGCCATCGCCTGGATCGGGATGTTCGGCCCGGCCAACATGCCGGCCGACCGCGTGGCGCGCCTTGCTGCAGAATGCCGCGTGGCGCTGAACGCGCCCGAGCAGCGCCGCCTGCTGGAGACGGCGGGATTCGAGCCTGTGGGCTCAACGCCCGCGGAGTTCGGCGCCTTGCAGCGCGCCGAGATCGTGCGGTGGGGCGGGCTGATCCGCCGCCTGGGCATCGAGCCGACGAGCTGAACCCACGAACGAGCTTAACAACAAGAAACGCCGCCGCGGGTTTTTCCACGGCGGCGCTTCGAGTGGCGTCAGGGGGCGCGATGCCCCCGGAAGCGGTTCAGGACAGCTTCAAGTTGCAGGCCGAAACCTTGCCCTGCTGGCCGCGCTGCACGTCGTAGGAAATCTTGGCGCCCTCCTTGAGCTCCGTGATCCCTGCGCGCTGCACATCCGAGATGTGGACGAACACGTCGCTCGTGCCGTCCTCAGGCTGGATAAAGCCGTAGCCCTTGGTCGTGTTGAACCACTTGATGGTGCCGTTGGACATGGAAGATCCGATCGCATAGCCGGTGCCGCGGCGCGAATGCGCTGCGGATCAATCACGAGGGGAAGGCAGCAGGCTCGGCGCTCGATCACCTTGGCGCAGAGCGCCTCAGCAACAGAAGCAGGAGAGAGCAGGCCGAACCAAACGAGGCTGACGCCTGGAAGATGCTCTCCGTGGGGCCAAAAATCAAGTACAGAGTGCGGTACACGCGAAAGTGAGGGGCGGCCCGGCAAAGGGCCGCCCCTGGCAGTCAAGCCACCGTCTCGGCCGGCTTGTCGTTACGGGTCTTCCACAGCGAGTAGAAGATGCCGCCCGCGATCAACGCCAGCGTGACGCCGAGCGAGATGGCCGGATCGACCTTCCCAAAGATCTGGTTCCAGAAGATCTTCGCCCCGATGAACACCAGCACCAGCGCCAGCGCAAATTTCAGGTAATGGAAGCGATGCACCATCGCGGCGAGTGCGAAGTACAGCGCGCGCAGGCCGAGGATCGCCATGATGTTCGCGGTGTAGACGATGAAGGTGTCCGTCGTGATGGCGAAGATCGCCGGCACGCTGTCCACCGCGAAGATCAGGTCGGCGATGTTGATGATGATCAGCGCGAGGAACAGCGGCGTCGCCCAGATCACGATCTTGCCGCTCACCGGGTCGGGCTTGCGGACGAAGAACTTTTCGTTGTGCAGCTCGTCGGTCACGCGCATGCGCTTCTTCATGAAGCGCACCACCGGGTTCTTTGAGATGTCCGGGTCGCTTTCCGGGACCACCATCATCTTGATGCCGGTGGCGATCAGGAAGGCGCCAAAGATATACAGCACCCAGCCATATTCCTGCACCAGAGCCGCACCCACCGCGATCATGATCCCGCGCAGCACGATCACCGCGATGATGCCCCAGACCAACGCGCGGTACTGGTATTTCCGGGGGATCGCGAAGTAGGTGAAGATCAGGCTGATCACGAAGACGTTGTCGATCGACAGCGCCTTTTCGATGAAGAAGCCGGTGAAGAAGGTGATTCCGGCATGCGTGCCGTCCTCGGTCGTGATGTAGCCGTTCTCGAAGGCCACCCAGATCGCGATGCCGTAAAGAATGGCGAAGCTGATATAGAAGGCGGAAAGATACAGACTCTCGGCGATGCCCATCTCCTTGTCCTCCTTGTGGAGGACGCCAAGGTCGAAGGCGAGCAGCGAGAGCACGATGGTGAAGAAGCCAAGCCACATCCAGACCGGCTTGCCGATCCATTCAGCGACGAGGAATTCCATAAGTCTATCTCCGGGCGTTGGACGTGCGTCGACCCGGACACGATCCGGGCCGGGCGTCGTGTTTTGCTCTCTGGCGATCCGACATCGCGGCGGCGGGGCATGACCCGCCGAAGCCGCCAGAGGGGCCCGGACCAGCGCCTATCTGGCTGATGGATTACAACATTGCAACTCAAATTATTCCTGAACGGCACGAAATATTGCGGGCAAATGGCCCCGGACGCCTCCTCGCCGGTTTCGGACGATTTCCTGGTGGCCCCCTGTTGTGTCGCGGCGCCCGGCAGGCCATGTCCGGATTTGCGCTGACGGATCGCGCGCATTAAGGTCCGTGCAGCAATCAACCGACCGGCCCGCCTTCGTGGCGGGCCCCAAACGGGATCGAGGCGTCGCTATGGGTTCATTCAGCATCTGGCATTGGCTGGTCGTGCTGCTGGTTATTCTGCTGCTTTTCGGTAGCGGCAAGATCAGCGGCCTGATGGGTGACCTCGCCAAGGGCATCAAATCCTTCAAGTCGAACATGAAGGAAGACGACGACAAGGACGCCTCGATGGCGGCCGATGCGGCGTCTCAGACCCCGGCGCAGAAGGCGGGTTCCATTGCCGCACCGGGCGCGCAGACCACCGCCTCAACGGCGCAGCCGGCCAACCCCTCCCGCCCCGCCGCCTGAGGCGGCACGGGGCCGGTTTGGTGGACCAGCCGGGCCGGCAAGGCTAGTCTTGCCCACTTAAGGACGCGCCCCGCCTCACTGCGGGGCCGCGCGTCGACCCTGAAGTCCGGGGCCGGTGCGTCGCGTTTCGGGGGGCTTCCATGAATCAACGACCGGCCAAAGCCGAGGACGAGTCCGCCGACGCCATCACCATGGTGGACGACATGGAGTTTGCCTCTGCCCGGCGCGAGCTGGCGGGCGTGCAGGGCTATGCCTGGCGGGCGGGCGCCACGGCCTTCGTGCTGTGGCACATGTGGGTCTTGCTCGTGGCGCCGGTCGATCCGACTGTCGGACGCGCCGTGCATGTGTTTCTCGGCGCCGCGCTGGGCTTCGCCCTGTTCTCGCCGCGCACCGGCAGGCCAGGCGCCTACGTGCCGGTATATGACTGGGCGCTGATGGCGCTCTGCCTCCTGGTTCTCCTGCACTACATCGTGGATGCCGACGGCATCGAGATGCGCAGCTTCATGGGGCCGAATTGGCAGGATCTGGTGGCGGGCGGGCTCGGTACGCTCATCGTGCTGGAATTCGCGCGGCGCACGGCGGGGCTCGTGATGCCGATGATCGCGATCGTCTTCATCGCCTATTGCTTCGTCGGGCCATGGATGCCGGGCATCCTGTATCATACCGGCTTCGCCTGGGATCAGGTGATCGTCGAGCTGTTCGGCAACAATGGCGTGCTCGGCACCATTGTGCAGGTCTCGGCCACCTTCATCATCCTGTTCGTCACCTTTGCGGCCTTCCTCACGGCGTCCAAGGCGGGCGACTACTTCAACGATTTCGCCCTCGCGCTGGTTGGCCGCGCGCGCGGCGGGCCGGCCAAGGTCACGGTGATCTCGGGCATCCTGTTCGGCACCATCTCGGGCAGTGCGGTGGCGAATGTCGTGGCATCCGGCGCCTTCACCATCCCGATGATGCGCCGCGTCGGCTATGACCGCGAAACGGCGGCGGCGGTGGAAGCCACGAGTTCCGCCGGCGGGCAGATCACGCCGCCGGTGATGGGCGCCGGCGCCTTCATCATGGCCGAGGTGCTCGGCCGCCCCTATACCGACATCGCCCTGGCGGGGCTGATCCCCGCGCTGCTGTTCTACATCGCCAACTACATCCATTGCGACCTGAACGCGCGCAAATCCGGCATCCGCGGCCTGTCGCGCGACGAACTGCCGCGTTGGGTGGATATCGGCCGGCGCGTCTATATGGCGGCGCCGCTGGTGCTGCTGATCGCGATGCTGGTGATGGGCTATTCCCCCTTCCGCGCCGCCGCCATCGGCATCGCCGCCACCATCGCCATCATGTTGGGTACGGCGCTGGCACATCGCCTGACCCTGCGGCGGCAGGCGCTGCCGGCGGCCCTGGTGGGCGCCTCGGCGGAGACGCTGGTCGCGATCGAGCGCGCCCTGTCGGGCAGCGCCAAGGAAGTGATGCAGCTCATCGCCGTCTGCGCCGCCGCGGGCGTGGTGGCGGGCGTGATCGGGCTGACCGGCGTGGGCGGGCGTTTCGCCTCGATGCTGCTCGACATCGCCGGCGCCTCGACCTTCCTGGCGATGGTGTTCGCCATGCTGGTGGCGATCATTCTCGGCATGGGCGTGCCGACCACGGCAGCCTATGCCATCGCCGCTGCGGTGGTGGCGCCGGGGCTGATCCGCATCGGCGTCGAACCGCTGGTCGCGCACATGTTCATCTTCTACTTCGCCATCCTCTCGGCCATCACGCCGCCCGTGGCGCTCGCTTCCTTCGCGGCGGCCTCGATGGCCGGCGCCGACATGTGGCGCACCAGCATGATCGCGGTGAAGCTCGGCCTTGCCACCTTCATCGTGCCCTTCATGTTCTGGCTCTCCCCCGCACTGCTCGCGCAGGGGGACATTGTCCCGATCCTGCAGGCCTTCGCCACCGCCACGCTCGGCGTCTGGCTGCTGGCCTGCTCGACCGAGGGGTGGATGGGGAACGGCCCCGTGCCGATGCCGCTGCGGCTGATCGCGGGCTGCGGCGGCATCCTGCTCATGGTACCGGAGATCTGGACTGACCTCACCGGCCTGATCATCGCGGGCGGCCTGCTCGCCTGGTCGCGCCGCACCCATCCCGCGGAACAGCCGGCGTGATTCCTGCGTCCGTCGCGGCGGCCATCGTCGCGGCCGGGCGGCGGCTGGATGCGCTCGGCCTGGTGCCGGCGACGGCGGGAAATTTCTCGATCCGCCTCGATGCGGCTCACCTCGCCGTCACGGCGTCAGGATGCCACAAGGGGTTCCTGACGCCCGAGGATGTGCTGGTCGTGGACCTCGACGGCACGGTGCAGGGTAGCGCGCGGAAAAGCTCGGCCGAGACGCTGCTTCATTGCGGCATCTACAGGCGGTTCCCCGAAGCAGGGGCCGTGCTGCATGGCCATTCCATGGCCAATACGGTGCTTTCGCGCGCCACGGGCAGCATCCTGACGCTTGCCGGGTATGAATTGTTGAAGGTATTCCCCGGCCTGCCGACGCATGACGCTGCGGTCGAGATCCCGGTGCTCCACAACGATCAGGACATCGCCCGGATGCAGCGCGGGCTCGACCGGTTGTGGGACGCGCAGGCCGAGGTGCAGCCCGGCTATTTGATCCGCGGCCATGGCGCCTATGTCTGGGCGGCCGACATGCCGGGTGCCCTGACCCGGCTGGAGGCGTTGGAATTCATGCTGGGCTGTGAACTGGAAGAAAGGAGGATGCGATGAGCCGCCTGACCATCTGGGATGCCGCGTCCAATGCGACGCTGGCCGTGATTGAAAATCTCCCCGAAATCTCGGAAAAGCTCGCCGCCATCGGCGTGCGCTTCGAGCGCTGGCCGCTCGCCGACCTGCCGGCCGAAGCGCCGGCCGAGGCGGTGCTTGCGGCCTATCGCCCGCGCCTCGACGCCTTCATGGGCGAGACCGGCGCCGGCACGGCAGATGTCATCAAGCTGACGCCGGACCACCCGATGAAAGACGCGATGCGCGCGAAGTTCCTCAGCGAACACACGCATTCCGAGGATGAGGTGCGCTTCTTCCATGCCGGCTCGGGCAATTTCGTGCTGCATATGGACGGCCGCGTGTTCGACGCGCATTGCACGGCGGGCGACCTGATCAGCGTGCCGGCGAATTCCAGGCACTGGTTCGATGCCGGCGAGGCACCGAACTTCGCCGTGCTGCGCATCTTCAGCGATACCTCCGGCTGGACGCCGCACTATACCGGCACCGACATGGCAGCGCGTTTCCCGGCAGCGGTATGATAAGGGCCATCGTCACCGACATCGAAGGCACCACCACCGCCATCGCCTACGTGAAGGAGACGATGTTCCCTTTCGCCGAGGCCGCGATGGACGGTTTCCTCGATGCTGAAAGCAATACGCCGGAGGTCGCCGCCATCCTCGCCGAAATCGGCGACAACCCACGCGCAAGGCTGCGCGAATGGATGGCGGCGGACGCCAAGGCCACGCCGCTGAAATCGCTGCAGGGCCTGATCTGGGCGGCGGGCTTCGCCGATGGTCGCCTCAAGGGCCATCTCTGGCCCGACGTCGCGGCCTGCCTGCGCGCCTGGCATGCCGGCGGGCTGCGCCTCGCCGTCTACTCCTCGGGCTCGGTCGGCGCCCAGAAGCTGCTGTTCGGCCATAGCGTCGCGGGCGATCTCACGGCCCTGTTCGCCGCCTTCTTCGACACGCGCATGGGCGGCAAGCGCGCGCCCGCTTCCTATGCCGCGATCGCCACGGACCTCGCCCTTCCCCCCGCCGAAATCCTGTTCCTCTCCGACGTGGTGGAGGAGCTGGACGCCGCCGCCGCCGCAGGTCTCGGCACCTGTCAGCTGGTTCGCGCGCCCGATGGCACGCGCCCCGGCGGCCGGCATCCGGAAGCAGCAGATTTCAACGGCGTTACGCAGCTGTTCGATCTGCCGAAGCCGGGGTGACAGCCCGCCACGGGCCGCGCTACATGCCCCCGACCCCAGGGTGGGAGCCTGCAACATGTTGACGTCCTATATCGTCACCGACGGCCGCGTGGCGCTGCGCGATGGGCTGCTGCCGACGGAGGAACTCGCCCGCGCCGTCTGGATCGACCTGCTCAATCCGACGCAGGAGGAAGAAGCTGCGGTGCAGAACGCGCTGCGTCTCGAAATCCCGACGCGCGAGGAGATGGAGGAGATCGAAAGCTCGTCGCGCCTCTATCGCGAGGAGGATGTGCTGTTCCTCACGGCCAACTTTCTCTATGGCGTCGATGGCGGCGAGTTCGGCTCCACGCCCATCACTTTCGTGCTGTCGAACCAGGCGCTGATCACGGTCCGCTACCAGACACCCAAGGCCTTCAGCGTCTTCTCGGTGCGCTGCCAGCGCATGCCGGCACTCGTCGCCAGCGCGGATGCGGTGATGCTGCACATGTTCGAGCAGATCGTCGATCGGCTCGCCGACATCCTCGAACGCGTCGGCGCCGACATGGACCGGGCGAGCTCCGCCGCCTTCCGCAGCGCCCGCGCCACGGTGAAGGCGAACAAGCGCGACCACGATCTGCGCGAGACGCTGATCACGCTCGGCCAGGTCGGCGAGGTGACGACGCGCGCGAACGAGACGATGCTCGGCCTCACGCGCATCCTCAGCTTCGTCAGCGCCGAGAAGGCGACGGCGGTGCGCAAGGAGAACCAGGTGCTGATCAAGACCCTGGTGCGCGACGTGCGCTCCCTGGTCGAACACGCCAATTTCCTGAACAACAAGGCGCAGTTTCTGCTCGATGCCGTGCTGGGCATCATCAATGTCGAGCAGACCGGCATCATCAAGACCTTCTCGGTCGTCTCCGTGGCCATGATGCCGCCGACGCTGATCGCCAGCATCTACGGCATGAATTTCGAATTCATGCCGGAACTGAAATGGGTAGTGGGCTACCCGGCGGCGCTGCTGCTGATGGTGGTCTCTGCGGTGATGCCGGTGCTGTATTTTCGGCGGAAGGGATGGCTGTAAAGGCCATCCTGTTTGCGACCGCGCTGCTGGCGGCCGGGCCGGCGCTCGGCCAAGCCCAGACACAGGGCCAGGCGCCCGCCTGCCCGCCGCGGGGCGCCACGCCGGTGCGCTTGGTGGTGGACGATCCGCCGGTGCGCATCCGCCGCCCCCTGCCCGCCGCAGAGCTTCGCGCGATGGCGCAGGGCGATTCCGGCGCCGAGGCGGCCGATGCAAATCTGCACCATCTCGGCGTCACCCTGTCGCGCGTCGAATGGCGCAGCGAGATCACGGTGCGCAGCCAGGGTCTCGCCGGCGGGCCGGTCTGTGCCCTGCCGGCGGAACTGCGCCTGACGCTGCTGCATGCCGAACACAGCATCCGCCTGGCGCGCGAAGTGCCGCGAGATGGTTGCCTGGCGCGCGAGGTGCTGGCGCATGAACGCCGCCATGCCGAGGTGAATCACCGCACGCTGCGCGAGGCCGCGGCCACGCTGCGTACCACGGCGCAGCGCTGGGCGGCGCGGGCCGAGGTCCGCGCGCCCGACGTCGCCGCCGCCGCGGCCGCGCTCCAGGATGATCTGGAAGCGGCGGTGGAGCCGGTGCTCGAGCGTCTGCGCCGGGCGCGGGAGGCCGGGCACGGCCTGATCGACACGCCGGCGGAGTATCGTCGCCTCGGCAGCGTCTGCCAGGAGGACCAGCGGCGGCTGCGCCGGGTCATCGGGGCGCGCTGAAACGGGCAGGCCTGCCTGCCGCATGGGCAGGCGGCGTCCCGCGGCTCCCTATCCGCGGTCTCGGATGGATTGACCGGCGCCAGCGCGCGCGCTGATTTGCGCAGGCAATCCGCATCGAGGTTTCCATGGCCACCTCCCACCGCATCCCCGCGACCCCCGCCACCATCCGCTGGGGCGCTTTCGACGCCAGCTTCGCCCCCCTCCTGACCGTCGCGAGCGGTGATCTGGTGGTGCTGGAATGCGTCTCCGGCGCGCCGGAGGTCATGCCCCTGCCCGAGAGCGGCCTGAAGATCCCCGAAGCGCTGGCCGCCATCCATGCCGCGAAGCCACCGCGCATGGGCCCGCATATCCTGACCGGCCCCGTCGCCGTGGCGGGCGCCGAGCCGGGCGACGTGCTGCGCGTCGATATCGAGAGGATCGAGCTCGGTTGCGATTGGGGTTTTTGCGGGTTTCGCCCGCTGGGCGGCACGCTGCCGGAGGACTTCCCCTATCACCGCATGCTGCATATCCCGGTGGACCGCACCGCCATGACAGGGCGCGTGCCGGTCGGCCCGGGCGTAACCCTGCCGCTCAGCCCCTTCTTCGGCGTGATGGGCGTCGCCCCGCCGCCCATCTGGGGCACCATCAGCACGAAGGAGCCGCGCGCGCATGGCGGCAACCTCGACAACAAGGAGATCGGCGCGGGCGCCACGCTGTTCCTGCCGGTGCACGTGCCGGGTGCCAATTTCTCGGCCGGTGATGGGCATGGCGTGCAGGGCGACGGCGAGGTCTGCATCAACGCGCTGGAGATGTGCCTCACCGGCCATTTCCGCCTGACCCTCGAGAAGGGCGGCGGTGCGAAGGACCCGGCCCTGGCCTATCCGCGCGCCGAGACTCCAACCCACTACATCTCGATGGGCATGCATGAGGATCTGGACATCGCGATGAAGCTCGCGCTGCGGGAGATGATCGGCTTCATCGTGGCGCGGATGAACGTCTCGGCCGCCGATGCCTACCAGCTCTGTTCCCTGGCGGTGGACTTCCGCGTGACGCAGACCGTGAACGGCGAAAAGGGCGTGCATGGCCTACTGAAGAAGGGGCTGTTCTTCTGACTCTGGGAAGGTCTGCCCGATCCATCCACAGCTTTTTGGTTACCGCGATGAATCCAGTCCTTGTGCCTACACCCCCCATTGCCCTACCGTATGTTGTGTTGGGGCGAAGCAGGGAGTGTGGGCATGGACTGGAGCGCCGAAGCGATCGAGCGGCTGAAGGCATTGTGGGCGGAGGGTCATTCCACTGCCGAGATCGGTCGCCGCATGGAAATCTCGAAGAACGCCGTGGTCGGCAAGGCGCATCGCCTGAACCTGTCAGCGCGGCCGAGTCCGATCCGGCGCGAACCGGGCGACAAGCCGGTGGCGGCCGTGCCGCGCGCCCCTCGCCTTCCGGCGCCGCGCAGCACCCTGCCGCAGCCCGCCATGCGGGCCGTACCGCCGCCCGTGACGCCGGTCTCAACGCCGTTGACGGCGCCCACCACCGTGGTCCGCGCCTTCCCGCGCTTCGCCTCAAAGCGCGACTGCTGCTGGCCGATCGGCGAGCCGGGCACGCCGGAGTTCCGCTTCTGCTCGGCCGAAGCGTCGGGCGGCAAGCCCTATTGCCTCGAACACGCCGCCATCGCCTACGTAAAGGCGCGCGACCGGCGCGAGGATGCCGCGTAATCAATCCGTTAGGCCGGCGTGACACCGCCGCAGACGGCGGCTGAATCACTGCGCGGCGACCAGCGCGACGGCGGAATCCGCCGCCGCCGGGTGGCCCGGTGCCAGCAGGGCGGTTTCGGTCACCAGGCGCGCCGGCGCATCGGTCGCCAGTGCCTTGGCCGCGCGCATGCCCCGCAGGCTGGCCGCGGTGGCAACCTGCAGGGGTGGGGGTCCGGAGAGTGCAGATCATGCTCACTGCGCGTCGTTGTCTGGGACGAAGGTCGAGGCTTCGTTGACGGCGCGCCGCCCCTCGCCAGTCCCGCCTGGCTTCGCTAAAC
>JBBSCP010000038.1:0-19536 GCA_038250135.1 Acetobacterales bacterium
CTCAAAAGGGACACGCCGTCCTCACGGCTCGACGTTCCGCAGGGGCGTTAATCCCGGGGTGTGAGGGAGTCAAGGGGAATCGAGATTTGCTGCCCGCCGCGCCGCGCATCTGCCACCATGGAGGCGGCCAATACAGGAGCCCCGATTATGCCAGATGACCGCCGCCTGCCGCCATACGGCGCCCCCTTCACCGCGCATCGCGACACGCTGGTGACGCGGATCACCGAGGTCGAGGGCCGCAAGCTCTCGAGCCCGGTGGAGCTGCGCCAATTGATGGTCACGCCCGGCATGGTGCTGGTGGAGACCCGCTTCGCTGCCGGCGAGGGCTCCCGGCCGCATTTTCATGCGGACCATGAGTCGATCGTCTATGTCGTCAGCGGCCGGATGCGCGCCGTGATCGATGGCCATAGCTTCGAGGCCGGGCCCGGCGATTGCTGGTACAATGCCCCGGGCGTCACCCACCATCTGGAAGCTATCGAGCCCACCACCTGCGTCGAGATCAAGAACCCGCCGATCAAGACCTGGTAGGCAGACGGGGCAGAAGCAGCGCCAGCGCGGCGTGGAAAGCGCCCTCGACATCGAGCTCGCTGGTGTCGAGCGTCACCGCATCGGGCGCGACCTGCATCGGCGCCACGGCGCGGCCGGCATCCTGCGCATCGCGCGCCCGCATCTCGGCCGCCACCTGGTCGAGCGCGATCGCCACGCCGCGGCCGCGCAGTTCCGCCCAGCGGCGCCGAGCGCGGGCCTCGACGCTGGCGGTGACGAACAGCTTGGTCGTGGCATCGGGGAAGATCACCGTGCCGATGTCCCGCCCATCGAGCACTGCACCCTGGCGCCGGGCGAAATCGCGCTGCCATTCCACGAGCGCTGCGCGGACGCCGGGGATGGTGGCGACGGCCGAGGCGGCACGGTCCGCCTGCGGCCCGCGCAGATCGGCGCGCTCGAGGTCGCCGGGCGTCAGCGCGCGCGCCTCGGCCTCCGCCACCACGGCATCATGCGGATCGCCCTGGGCATCCAGCACGCGGCGGCCCACGGCGCGATACAGCGCCCCGGTGTCGAGATAGGGCAAGCCGAAATGCGCCGCGAGACGCCGCGCCAGCGTGCCCTTGCCGGCCGCGGCCGGGCCATCGACAGCGATGATCACCGCACTCATGCGGCTGCGATCGCCGCCCCACCCGCCAGCCGGTTCATCAGGGCCGCGAAACCGGGGAAGGAGGTCTCGATGAAGGCCGCGTCGTCCACTGTTACCGGCGCGCGAGCGGCGAGGCCCAGCACCAGTGCGGCCATGGCGATGCGGTGGTCCATATGAGTTGTCACGAAGCCGCCGCCCGGCGGCGGGCCGCCGGTGCCGTGCACGATCAGATCGTCGCCCTCGATCTCGGCGCGCACACCATTCTCGGCGAGCAGCGCAGCGGTGGCAGCGAGCCGATCGCTTTCCTTCACCCTTAGCTCCTTGAGGCCCTGCATCCGGGTGATGCCCGTGGCGCAGGCGGCGGCGACGGCCAGCACCGGGTACTCATCGATCATCGAGGGGGCACGCGCCGCCGGCACCGCGATGCCACGCAGCGCCGAGGCGCGGATGACCAGATCCGCCACCGGCTCGCCACCCTCGACGCGCGCATTGGCCTGCGTGATGTCGGCGCCCATCTCGCGCAGCGTCACGAAGATGCCGGCGCGGAGCGGGTTCAGGCCCACGCCGGTCAGCGTGATCTCCGAACCCGGCACCAGCAGTGCGGCCACTGCCGGGAAGGCCGCGGAGGAGGGGTCGCCCGGCACCACCACCGGCGCGGCAAACAGCTCGGGCTGGCCGAGCAGCTCGATCACCCGTCCCTCGCCCTCCTCCGCCACATCCACCACGGCGCCGAAATGGCGGAGCATGTTCTCGGTGTGGTCGCGAGTGGCCTCGGCCTCGATCACCCGCGTCACGCCACGCGCGCAGAGGCCGGCGAGCAGCACGGCGGATTTCACCTGCGCCGAGGGCACCGGCACCTTGTAGTCGAGGCAGAGCGGATCGGCCGCGCCCTCCACCGCCAGCGGCAGGCGCCCGCCCGAGCGAGTCGTGAAGCGCGCACCGGTGGCCGAAAGCGGCTCCGTCACGCGCTGCATCGGGCGGCGGCGCAGGCTGGCGTCGCCGGTCATCACCGCGAAGATCGGATGCCCGGCGAGCAGCCCGCACAGCAGCCGCGCCGCCGTGCCGGAATTGCCCATGTCGAGCACATCGGCGGGCTCCACCAGGCCGCCAATGCCGCGCCCGGCGACGCGCCAGCGCCCCGCCCCGAGATTGTTCACCTCGGCGCCCAGCGTGCGCATCGCAGCCGCGGTGCGCAGCACGTCCTCGCCCTCCAGCAGACCCGAGATTTCGGTGGTGCCGACGGCCAGCGCGCCGAACATCAGCGCGCGATGGCTGATCGACTTGTCGCCCGGCACCTCGGCCGTGCCGGACAGCGGCGACGGGGCGGCGGAAGCGCGGACCGGGAGGGATTTGCCGTTTTCCATGGGCGGGCGTTTGACATGCAGGGCGCGAAGTGGCAATCGCGCGCACCCCAAACGCCATGGCCCCGCGGCAACCCCGCGGACCATGGCCCGATACGAGGCGCCCTATCTCCATGGTGAAGCCTGAGCTCGGCCTGAAGCGCGTCTGCGTCTCCTGCGGCGCAAAGTTTTATGACATGGCCCGTCTGCCTGCGGTTTGCCCGAAATGCGGTACCACACAGCCGGCCGAGCAGCCGAAGCTGAAGCGCGCACCCATCCCGCCCGATGACCGGGTGAAGAAGCGCGTTGCGCCCGTCGAGGCAGATGCCGAGGACGGCGTCGAAGTCGAGGAGGCCGAGGGTGACGAGGCGGCTGAGGACGCCGAGGAACTCGAAGACGCCGATGAGGCGATCGATGCCGAGATCGAAGTGGACGGCGACCGCGAGGAGGAGAGCTGAACCTCGGCCGGGGGCGCTGAGACTCGTTGGGGAGGGCGTGGCCCTCTCTGTTCAGGTCAGCGGCCCCGCGTGTTTCGCGTAGGCCGGTTGCGCGAGCAGGCGGTCGTACCAGGCGCGCAGGGCCGGCATCGGCTGGCGTTCGATGGGCATCGTGAACCAGCGGTGCACTTGGATGCCCAGCGCGATGTCGGCGAGAGTCAGGTCTGGGCCGCACAGATAGGGCCGATCCTGGAGTTGCTGTTCCACCATGGCCCAGAGCGTATTCGCTTCGGCCAGGGCCTTGTGGGTGGCGGGCCAGTCGCGTTCGGCTTCGGGCGTGCGGATGTAGGTGAAGAAGACCACCGTCATCGGCCGGTTGAGCGAGCCGAGTTGCCAATCCATCCAGCGGTCGCCGTTGGCGGCCGTGCGGGGATCGGTGGGCGAGATGGCATGGCCGGGGGCGCGGGTACGGGCGAGGTAGCGCAGGATGGCGTTGCTCTCCCATAAGGTGAAGCCGTCCGGCTCCTCGATTGTGGGCACCAGGCCGTTGGGGTTCTTCGCGATATAGTCGGGTTCGCGGACGCGGCCGAAGGCGCCGCCGGCGTCGATGCGCTCGAAGGGGATGCCGAGTGTGTCGCACAGCACAAGCACCTTCATGACGTTGGAGGAATTGGCGCGGCCCCAGATGCGTAGCATCGCTTGACGTTCCCTTCGCGTGATGGCGGAGCGTAGCAGCGCAGGCGGCGTGGTCCAGTTGCGGTACGGCGCTCGCGGCGCGATCTTCCGCCCATGCCTATTGCCCTGATCGTCGCCCTGCTCGCCGCCGCGGCCCCCCTGCTCGCCCGGGGCAGCGAGATCTGGCCCGGCCTCGCGCCCTGCGCGCTATGTCTGTGGCAGCGCTGGCCCTATTGGGTGGCGGTGGCGCTGGCCGGATTGGCGCTGGCCTTGCCGCAGTCCACTCGGCGTTGGGCGCTGCGCGCGGCGGGGCTCGCGGTGCTGGGCTCGGCGGCGATCGCGGCGCTGCATGTGGGGGTGGAGTTCGGCTGGTGGCCTTCCCCGCTACCCGCCTGCGAGGCGGCGCAGGTGGGTGCGGGCGTCACTGTGGACGACCTGCTGCGCGGCCTGAATCCCACGCCGGCCAAGCCCTGCGACGAACCCGCCTATCTGATTCCCGGCCTGCCCCTTTCCATGGCGCAGATGAACCTGATCTATGCGCTGGCGCTTGCGGCTTTCACCTTCCGCGGCGCCGTCCGGAGGATTTGATGCCGACCACCGCCGAACGCCGCCTGCCCGGCGACCCCACCCCCCGCGAGTACGTGGCGCGCACCATTCGCGTCGATCACGCTGGCGAATACGGCGCGCAGCGCATTTACCAGGGCCAGCTCGCCGTGCTCGGTCGCACCAAATACGGCCCCGTATTGAAGCACATGCAGGCGCAGGAGCAGGTGCATCTGGACACTTTTTCCCGACTTATCGCCGAGCGCCGCGTGCGGCCCACGGCGTTGCTGCCTCTGTGGCATATCGCGGGCTTCATGCTCGGCGCCAGCACCGCGCTGCTCGGCCATCGCGCCGCCATGGCCTGCACCGTCGCGGTGGAGGAGGCGATCGACGAGCACTACCGCGACCAAGCCGAAACGCTCGGCGATGACGAGGCGCCGCTGCGCGCGGACATCGAGCGTTTCCGCGCCGAGGAACTGGAGCACCGCGACATCGGCCTGGCCAATGAGGCCGAGCTGACGCCCGCCTACAAGCTGCTGACGGCCGCAATCAAGGCGGGCTGCAAGGTGGCGATCAAGGTGACTGAGCGGGTGTAGCCCGCCCTCCTCAATTCTCCAGCTCGGAATCCCAGTACAGGTAATCCCGCCAGCTCTCGTGCAGATGGTTGGGCGGGAAGCTCCGCCCATTCTCCTGCAATTCCCAGCTGGTCGGCTGGCGCGGCTCCATGCGGGGCTGCATGTGGCACTCGCGCGGCAGCTTGTTCGCCTTGCGCAGATTGCACGGGCCGCAGGCGGTCACGACGTTCTCCCAACTCGTGCGCCCGCCGCGTGAGCGCGGGATCACATGGTCGAAGGTCAGGTCCGGCGTCGGCTTGGCATGGCCGCAATACTGGCACTCGAAACTGTCTCGCAGGAACACGTTGAAGCGCGTGAAGGCCGGGCGTCGGGCTGAAGGAATATAATCCTTCAACGCGATGACGCTCGGAAGGCGCATGGTCAGGCGCGGCGAATGCACCAAGGTTTCGTATTCGGACAGGACGGAGACGCGGTCCAGGAACACGGCCTTCACCGCATCCTGCCACGCCCAGACGGATAGCGGGAAATACGACAAGGGTCGGAAATCCGCGTTCAGGACGAGCGCGGGGTATCCCTTACCACCATTGAAGTGTCCACCATCAGGCAAGCGCCGCTCCCGTCCGGAGGCAGCTTACCAAGCCCTGGGGGCGAAAACGTTAGTGAGGCCCCAGATACTGTGGCATCGCCGCGTTACTTTCTTCTTCATGCCAGCCGCCCAGATGCAGCGCAACCGGCGCCTGGGCAGGATTCACACCGCCGTCATATGGGTTCCGCCAGCATCCTTTGCAGGCTCAGGGCGCCGAGGCTGATCCCCGCCTCGTCCAGGCCGTGGCCGAGCCCGGGCCGATAGGCAACCTCTACCGCCACGCCGAGCCCCCGCAATACCGATTCGGCCTGCCGGCTGGCGGCGACCGGCACCACCTCATCGGCCTCGCCATGCACCAGGAGCACGGGCGGGCGAGAGGCGATCTGGGCGGCCAGACCTGCCGCCCCAGGCAGCGCGCCGGCATAGGCGAGGATGCCCGCGCAGCCGGGCGTCAAGCGCAGCCCGGTGAACAGCGCCGCCATCGCACCCTGACTGAAGCCCATCAGCACCAGATCGGCCTGGGCGAGGCCCAGCGCCGCCAGCTCGGCCGCGATCCAGGGCGTGAGCACCGCACCGGCATGCCGAGCGCCAGCCTCGACCCGCGAGGGCGCGCGATCCTGCAGGCTGAACCATTGCCTGCCGTGGGGGGCGAGGTCGCAGGGCTCCGGCCCGTGCGGCGCGATGAACAGCGCCTCAGGCACCGCCTTGCCCCAGCCGGGCGCCAGGTCGATCAGGTCGAAGCCATCGGCGCCCACGCCGTGCAGCAGTACCACCAGCTTGCGTGGCGCTGAGGCCGAAGCCGGTCCCCAGCGTGGTCCCTCGAGCGTCATCGCCTGCCCCTTCCCCAGCCATCCCATCGCAGGGCACAACATGGCGATGACGGTGCCGATCACCACCCGTTTCGCCCCGAGCCCTACCGGCTTGCTGCATCTCGGCCACGCCGCCTCGGCGCTGGCGGGTTGGCAGCGCACGCGCAGGGTGGGTGGGCGCTTCCTTTTGCGGCTGGAGGACATCGATCCCGGGCGCTGTCGCGCCGAATTCGCCACCGCAATCGAGGAGGATCTGCGCTGGCTCGGCCTCGATTGGGATGGGCCGGTGCGCGTGCAATCGGCGCATATGGTGGAGTATCGCGCCGCACTCGGGACGCTCGATGCGCTTGGCCTGCTGTTCCCCTGCTTTTGCACCCGGCGCGATATCGCGGCGAGTACCACGGCCCCGCATGGCCCCGATGGCCCGCTCTACCCCGGCACCTGCCGCCTTCTATCTGCAAGGGAGCGCGAGGACCGGATCGCGCAGGGCAGGCCGTATGCGCTTCGCCTCGACATGGCGCGCGCCAGCGCCGCTGCGCCGCGTGACCTCAGCTACCATGAGGAGGGCGAGGGAAGGCTGCGCTGCGATCCCGCGCGCTTCGGCGATGTCGTGCTGGCGCGCAAGGATGCGCTCAGCAGCTATCATCTGTGCGTGACGCACGACGATGCAGTGCAGGGCGTGACCCTGGTGACGCGCGGCGAGGATTTGCGCGCCGCTACCGACCTGCATCGGCTGCTGCAATCCCTGTTCGGCTGGCCCGAGCCCACCTACGCGCACCATCCGCTGCTGACCGATGCGCAAGGACGGCGCCTCGCCAAGCGCGACGGCGCCGCCACCCTGCGCGACCTTCGCGCGCGCGGTGCGTCGCCAGAGGAGGTATGCGCGATGGCTCAGCGACCGGCGGGCAATATGTCCAGCAGATAGGTCTCGTTGCCGATGCCGGTGACGCGCGATGCCACCGTGAAGCCGGGCAAGTCGAGCATCCACAGCACGGAACTGCCGGGCCCGGTCTTCTTGCCGCCGGAGATCGCGGCCCAGGCGCCATCCGCGCCGATCGCCACGCCACGCGGCCGCGCCGGCCCGCCGGAGGGATCAACCAGCTGCAGCCGCCGCACCTCCCGCGCGCCGGCGACATCGACGAGCGAGACGGTATCCGAGGCAAAGCAGGTCACGATGAGATGCGCGCCATCGGGCGTGAAGGCGGCGACGAAGGGCCGCGTGCCTTGCGCGGCATCGTCCGTGCCCACCTGGATGCGCGCGATCTCACGCCGCGCGGCGATGTCGATCAGGCTGACCGTGTTGCCATAGGCGCCAGTCCGCATGTTTTCTCGAGCCGCCACCGCCGCGAGACGCTGGTCAGGCGAGACGGAGATGCCGAATCCACCGGATTGCACGGGAATGCGAACAACCTCCGCCGTGTCATCGCCGGCGAGGGCACGCGTCAGATCGATGATTGAGACATCATCCGTGCCGCCATTGGCGCTCAGCAGCCAGCCCGTGCCGAGCGCGCTCGCCGCAATACCGTTCGGGTTCGGGAAGCGCCCATAATCGACGTTAGGGCTGTCGAGGTAGCATGGCCTGCCGCCCGCATCGCGCAGCCGGATGCGCCGCACCACCTGATTCGTTACGCGGTCGATGGCGGTAATCTCGACGCCGCCATCCTCCGCATCCGCGGCTTCCGCGGATGCCACCAGCAGATGCGCGCCATCGGGCGTGATCGCCGAGCCGACAGGGCCGCAAGTGCCCGTCTCGATGATGCCGGCCATCGCCGCTGTTGTGCCATTGGCGCGCGGATCGCGCAGCATGGCGAGGTCAAGCAGCGTGACCGTCCCCGGATGCCCATGCTGATACCCGCCCGCCGCCGCGGCCGGGACGATACCGGAATGGTTCACCACATAGCCATGCGGCCCACTCGGCGGGACCAGCATCGACACCGGCTGCCCCGAGGCCGGCGCGCCATCCACGTCCGGCGTCACGCGCGGGCGGGAGATCACGGCGCCATCCGTCGCGTCATTTGCGGGATCGCGCGCGGCCGCAGCGTCGATCACCGCGACGTTGTTGTCCCAACGCCCGCTCGCGATGATCAAGGCGCCGCTCATGCCAGGCCCCCACGCAGTTTTCGCCACAACACCATGCCGATCGGCACGACCACTGCAAGCGCCGCGCAGGCCAGGAGCGCGGCCGAGAGCGGGCGCGCCACGAAGATCATCGGATCGCCGAGGCTCAGCGTCAGCGATTGCCGCAGCGATGTCTCGAACAGCGGCGAAAGCACGAGCCCCAGGATCATCGGCGGCATCGGCCAATCATAGCGCTTCATCAGCCAGCCCAGCGCGCCGAAGCCGACCAGCAGCCAGGCATCCTCCACGCTGTTCGACTGCGAATAGACGCCCGCGATGCATAGCGCCAGGATCGGCGGATAGAGCCAGGAATAGGGCACCATCAGCAGCTTCGCGAAGAAGCCCGCCAGCGGCAGGTTCATGATGAGCAGCAGCAGGTTGCCGATCAGCATCGAGGCGATCAGCGCCCAGACGAGGTCGGCATTGGTCGTGAACATCTCCGGCCCCGGTCGCACGCCGAACATGATGAGCGCACCGAGTATCACCGCCGTGGTGCCCGAACCCGGCACGCCGAGGCTCAACATGGGCACCATCGCGCCGGCAGCGGCGGCATTGTTCGAAGCCTCCGGCCCCGCCACGCCCTCGATCGCGCCCTTGCCGAAGCGCGAAGGGTCCTTCGCAAGCTTCTTCTCGACGATATAGGCGACGAAGGAGGCGATGGTCGCGCCCGTGGCCGGCAACACGCCGATGATGAAGCCGATGACGCTGCCGCGCAGGATGGGCATGCGCGATTGCCGCCACTCGGCGCGCGAGGGCAGTACGTTGGTGACCTTCGCCACAGGCCGCGCCACGCCGGCATTGCACCCGCCGAGCACCTCGCCGAGCCCGAACAACGCCACGGTGAGCACGATGAATTCGAGCCCGTCCAGTAGCCAGATTTGGCCAAAATCGTAGCGCGGCACGCCGACCTGCGGATCGATGCCCATGGTGCCAAGCGCGAGGCCCGCGACGCCGGCCGTCAGCCCCTTCATCAATGAACCACCGACCGCTGCCAGCGCCATCAGGCCGAGCAGAACCAGGGCGAAATACTCGGGTGGCCCGAAGGCCAGCGCCATTTTCGCCAGGGGCGGTGCGACCAGAATCAACCCGATCGTACCAATGGTGCCGGCGATGAAACTGCCGATCGCCGCGATGCCGAGTGCCACACCCGCGCGGCCCTGCAAGGCCATCTGGTAGCCATCGATCGCTGTCATCACGGTGGAACTCTCGCCCGGTACCGAGATCAGCACCGAGGTCAGCGTGCCGCCATACTGGCTGCCGTAGTAGATGCCGGCGAACATGATGATCGCACCGGTCGCATCCATGCCGAAAGTGATCGGCAGCAGCAGCGCGATGGCCGCCGCCGGCCCGATGCCCGGCAGCACGCCGACGATCTGGCCAAGCAGCACGCCCACAAAGCACAGGGCGATGTGGGTGGGCGTCAGCGCAGCGGCGAAGCCGTTCAGCAAAGACGCAAGCGCATCCATGCTGCGTCAGTTTCCGAAGGGGCCAAGCGGCAGAGGCACGGCAAGCCATACCGCGAAAATCACATGCAGCGAGCCCGTCACCGCCGCCGCCGCCAGCAGCGAGGTGACCGGCGGCTTGCGTTCAACCAGCGCATAGAGCGCCAGCAGCATCAGGAAGATCGTCAGCACGAAGCCGGCGGTCTCCAGCGCCGTCACGGCAACCGCGGTGATCACCAGCACCAGCAGCGGCTTGCGGAATCCGTCCTGATCCTCAGCCGGCTCCGCAGGTGCCACCACCGCCTGCACCCCGGCCAGCACGGCGAAGCCCATCAGCAAAATGCCAAACACCAAAGGCAGGTAGCCCGGACCGGGCGTGCTGCGATCCCACATTGCCAGATCGCGCGCACCCGTGATCCACAGCAGGCCCATGGCGGAAAAAATCAGCGACAGGCCGAGATCACCCCAGCCGATCCGTCGGTTCACGCCGGGCGGCCGAGCAATTCGCGATACAGCCGCTCCTGTGCCGCGAGGAAGTTCGTCAGATCGGCGCCGACGATGGTGGCCTCGCTGGCCACATTGTCGCGCAGATACTTCTTCCAGGCGTCGGTCGCTGCAACGCGCTGGATCACCTCGGTCCAGTAGGCGGCGGCCGCATCGGGCACCTGGCGCGGCACCGCAACGCCGCGCCACATCTGGAAGTTCTCCGCGTTGATGCCCTGTTCCTTCATCGTCGGCACATTCGGCAGGTCGCTGAAGCGCGTGTCGCGGAACACGCCGATGGCGCGCACCGCACCGGAGTTGAGATGCCCCATGAATTCGAGCGGATTGCCGATGGAGGCCTGCACATGCCCACCGAGCAGCGCCGTCAACGCCTCGCCGCCCGAATTGAAGTTCACCATGTTTAGCTCGGCACCAATTGCGCGGCCGAGCACGGTGATCGCCATCTGGTCGGTCGTGCCGCCAGTGGAGAAGTTCACGCTGCGCGCCGGCGCGCTGCGCGCCGCGGTGGCGAAGGTTGCGGCTGTCTGGTGCGGGCTGTCGGCACGCACAAACAGCAGGAAATCGTCGAGCATGACGTTCACGATGGGCCGCACTTCCGACAGCGTGCGCACATTCGGCACCATGATCGGCGTAATCTGCGTTGTGCCATTGATCAGCACCAGGGTGTGCGGATCCGTCCGCCGACTCGCCGCGACATAGGCGATGCCGACCGCACCGCCGCCGCCCGGCCGGTTCACCGGGTTGACGGCAACAGGCACCAGCCGCTCATCGGTGATGATCTTCTGGATGACGCGCGCCATGAGGTCCGCGCCGCCGCCAACAGCGAAGGGAATAACGAACTCCACGTCGCGTGTTGGGCGCCAGGCCTGCGCATGGGCCGCGCGGGCGAGGGCCAAACTGCCGATGCCGGCCGCGAGTGTGGTTCTGCGTGCAAGGAGCATGATACGTTTCCCCGGTGATGATCTTGTGCGCGCATCATCGTGACTTGGCGCACGCAGGTCAACAATCGATTGCAGCGTAAACCTTCAATGCTTACCGCCGAGATAGGCATCGCGGATTTCCGGCCGCGCGAGAAGTTCCGCGCCGGTGCCTTCCATCGTGATGCGTCCGGTCACCAGCACATAGCCGCGATGCGCGAGCCGCAGCGCCTGATTGGCGTTTTGCTCGACCAGCAGAACGGTCAGGCCTTCGCGCGCATTGAGGTCGCGGATCGCCGCGAAAATCTGCCGCACGATCAGCGGCGCGAGGCCAAGCGAGGGTTCATCAAGCAGCAACAGCCGCGGGCGCGACATCAGAGCGCGGCCGATGGAAAGCATCTGCTGCTCGCCACCCGAGAGCGTGCCGCCACGCTGCGCGGCGCGTTCCTTGAGGCGCGGGAACAGCGCGAAGACCTTCTGGAGGTCCTCCGCAGGATCATGCCGCTGCGCCTGCGAGCCCATCTGGAGATTCTCCAGCACGCTCATGCGCGGGAAGATGCGCCGGCCCTCCGGCGACTGCGCGATGCCCATGCGCATGATCTCATGCGTGGGTCGCTGCGTGATGTCGTGGCCATCGAAGACGATACGCCCCGACCGCGCGCGGGGATCGCCGCACAGGCTCATCAACAGGGTCGATTTACCCGCACCATTGGCACCGATCAGCGTGACGATCTCGCCCCGTGCCACCTGCAGCGACACGCCTTTCAACGCCTGCACCGCGCCGTAATTCGTGAACAGATCATCGACTTCGAGAAGGTTGCTCACTGGTGCGCCTTCGGGCCGGCGGCTGCGGAGCCGTGGAGCCGCGTAGTGTCTGCCGGCCCAAGCCCCCGCCGTGACGGCGAAGTTCGCTCGCCGCTGGACGGCCCGCATGGTCCGACGCACGCATCGGACAGCCGCGCGGCAGGCGCCGGGAGATAACGACGGACCAGGGCGTGCAGCGCCAGTGCCTGCCAGCCGTAGCGCCTGTCAGTGGGCGATCCGCGTGATCTCCGGGCAAGGGTGGGCCTAGCGCAATCAAAGGAGAGCCGCACATGCCGTTTTTTCGGTGGTCCGATTGGGGCGGCGCCGGTCACGCCGTCTGCATCATCGACGAGGCCGGCAAGGTCGTCCACCGCATCGAAGCCCAACATACTGCCGATGGCCTGGCAGACATCCTGCGCACCGACAGAAACTGCTTGCGCCCCCTCATGCCCGCCTCCGACGAGATCCACGCACTCCGCGCCCTGGTCCGCGGCCGTGACGACCTCGTGGCACAGCGCGTGGCGCTGGCCAACCAATAGCGCAGACTGCTCGAAGGCTTCTGGCCCGGCGCCGCCGCCATCTTCGCTGAGCTCGGCAACATGCGCGAACGCTTCCCCGCCGAGGACCAGTTCGCCGCCCAAGCCGGCGTCTGTTTCGTCACACATGCCTCCGGCAAATCCCGTGGCGCCGGCTTCCGACGGGCCGGCAAGAAGCGCCTGCGCCTCGCCGTCACCTGCTGCGCCGACCGCATCCTCGCGCGCGCCTGGATCCGCGTGCTGTCGCAGGCATGGCAAACCGGCGGGCCGTAAGACTCCGCCATCAACCTCGCCGCTACGAAAATCCATGCCTGCCAACATCAGGGTGGACACAGGGTGTCTCATGCCGCGGCCACCAGGCGATGGCAACGCGCCACATGGCCAGCCCCCAGCGCCACATCGCGTGGCGGAATGGCACAATCGGCGCCCCTGAGCGGGCAACGGTCGCTATAGGCGCAGCCGGCGGGCAGCTCGTAGAGGTTGGGCGGCGTACCGCCGACGGTGCGCGCCGCGCCGATCTTCAGCCGTTCCGGTGTCGCTCCGATCAGATTCTGCGTATAGGGATGCGCAGGCCTGGCAAATACGGCCCTGACCGGGCCGCTCTCCACGATGGCGCCGGCATACATCACCGCCATCTCATCGCAGTAATGCGCGACCACGCCGAGGTCATGCGTAATGATCATCGCGCCGATACCGGTGTTCCGGACACGATCGCGCAACAGGTCGAGTATTTGCGCCTGCACCGTGACGTCGAGGCCCGTGGTCGGCTCATCGGCGATCAGCAGGCGCGGATCGTTCATCAAGGCAAGCGCGATCAGCACGCGCTGCGCCATGCCGCCCGAGAGCTCATGCGGCCAGGCGCGCATGCGGCGTGGTGGGTCGGGAATGCCAAGCGCGCCGAGCATTTCCATTGCGCGCGTCCGCGCTGTCGCCTCGCTGGCGGGGCGATGCGCGCGATGGATGCGGATAAGTTGATCACCAATGCGGCTCAACGGATCGAGTGAGGATTTCGGGCTTTGCACGACCAGCGAAATGTCACGCCCGCGCAACGCATTGAGCGCGCCTTCCTCCATCGCCAGAAGGTCACGCCCCTCAAACAGCGCGCGGCCGCCGATGAGCACCGCAGGTGGGCGCAGCAAGCCCATGATCGACGTCGCCGTCAGCGATTTTCCCGCCCCCGTCTCGCCGACAAGGCCCAGCACGCGCCCGGCTTCGAGCGTGAAGCTGACGCCGTTTAACGCGCGCGCGACACGCAGACGGTTGTCCAGATCGCGTGAGATGAAATGGGTGTGCAGGTCCTCGACAGCGAGCAGACTCACCGCGTGGCCGCCTTACGCCGCGGATCGAGCAGATCCTGCAAGCCGTCGCCGAGCATGTTGAGTCCGAGCACCATCAGGATCAGCGCGATGCCGGGAAACACGCCGACCCACCATTGCCCGGTGACGAGATACTCAGCGCCCTGACGGATCATCGCACCCCATTCGGGGGTCGGCGGCTGAATGCCGACGCCGAGGAAGGCAAGCGTTGCGCTGATGCGCACCGCCCAGGCGGCGCGGACGGCCGTCTGCGCCATCGCACCCTGGATCGCATTCGGCAATATATGCACGAACAGGATTCGCCAGGTGGGATTGCCGGCGGCGCGCGCGGCTTCGACGAAGGTGGAATGGCGCAGCGCCAGAACCTCGGCACGTACAACGCGGGCGAAGACGGGGCTGTCGAGGAAACCGATCACCAGCACGACGTTGAACAGCGAAGGCCCGGCCGCTGCGACCACCGCAAGGGCGAGGATGATGGAGGGAAAGACGCGCAGCGCATCGAAGAAGCGCATCGTGATCTCGTCGAACCAGCCACCGCGATAGCCGGTGTAAAGACCGAGCGGCACGCCTGCGAGGACGCCGACGATCACCGCCGGAATCGCGATTCCGAAGGCCCAGCCGGCGCCGGCGATGACGCGAGAGAGTACGTCCATGCCGTTGCCATCGGTGCCGAAGACATGGGCACCGCCCGGCGCCGCCAGCACGTTGCGGGCATTCGCGGCTTCGGGATCGAAGGGCGTGATCCAGGGCGCGAACACCGCCATCAGCGCAAAGACCAGCAAGATTGCTGCGCCTGCCGCCATGGTCGGGCTGCGCCGCGTGATGCCGGACAGCCGCCGCAGCCAGCGCAGCCTACCCCGCTCGGCCGTGACCATAGCCTCGCTCATGCCGCAATCCCGGCGCGCGGTTCAGTCAGCATCACAAACAGATCAACGGCGAGAAAGACAATGACCGAGAACAACGCCAGCGCCAGCACATAGCCCTGCACGGCCGCGAAATCGCCAGAGATGATCGCCGACAATCCATACTGCCCGAGCCCGCCCCAGGCAAAGACGTATTCGATGAGCGATGTCGTGCCGACGAGGCCAGTGATCTCGGTGCCGATGAAGGTCACCACCGGCGTGCGGCTGTTGCGCAGTGCCATGGCGCGGATTTCGCGCGGCGGCAGGCCCTGCGCGCGGGCATAGCGGATGTAGTCTGAGCCCAGCACCTCCAGCGCGATCGCACGTGTCTGTTTGATGATCGGCGCGGCCGCGATGATCGCCACGCAGATAACCGGCAGCACGAGTTGCCGGAAGGCGGAATTCGCCACCTCCCAATCCGCCGCGATCAGCCCATCGATCAGGTAGCTGCCCGTGAAGAAGGGCGGCGGATCGAGCATCAGGTTCAGCCGCCCCATGCCGGGCGGTGCCCAATCGAGCAGGTAGAAGAAAACGAAAAGCATGATGAGGCCGAGCCAATAGGTCGGCACGGAAAATCCCAACAGCGAGAGGAAGCGGCTCACCTGGTCGAAGCTGCGATCGGGGCGGGATGCAGCGCGTAGACCGATCGGGATGCCGAGCCCGGCGCCGATCAGCACGCCCCAGCCCATCAGTTCGATCGTCGCCGGCGCACGTTCCACAATCTCGCCCAGCACGGGCCGGTTGCTGAGCCATGAGGCGCCAAGATCGCCCTGCAGCACACGCCCGAAATAGACGCCGAACTGGACCCAGAGCGGCTGGTCGAGCGCCAGCGAGGCGCGCACCAGCGCTATTTCCGCATCCGTCGCGGTCGGGCCGGCGAGCAGCCCCACCGGATCCTGCCCGCTGATCCGCACCAGCAGGAACGTGAACAACAGGATGACGAACAGCAGCGGCACCACGAGGGCCACGCGCCGTAGCAGCATCTTCCCGATCGGCATACGCGTGCGATCTCAGACGATGCGCAAATCGTACCAGCGCTCATGATCGTCGGGGTAGGGGCACCAGCCGGAGATGTTGGCAGCCATCGCCTCCCACACCGTCGGATAAACCGTGACGATCCAGGGCGCCTCCTCCATCCACAGCGCCTGCGCCTCCCTCATCAGCGCCTCACGCCTCGGCAAATCGAGGCTCTGGCGCGCTTCGTCGATCAGCGCATCCATGCGGGGATTCTCGAAGCGCGCACGATTTGACACGCCCTGCGAATGCGCGAGCAGGAAGGTGGCATAGACCGGGTCGAGAACGATGGGCCCGTCCTCGAAGCTGAACAGCGCCATATCCTGCCGCGCCGGAGCACTGCGCGCGCGCATGTCGCTGTCGCTGATCCGCACCGCGCGTGCCCTCACGCCGATGGCCTGCAACTGCGAGGCAACCTGGATCGAGAGCGGTTCCTCCCAGTTGAAGATCTGCGAGTAGAGGAGCTCGATCTGCTGGTTGAAATCAAAATTCGCCTCGGCGAGCAGGGCGCGCGCCTTGGCCGGATCATAGTCGTACTTGAAGGCGCTCGGGTCGTAATTGGCGACGATCGGCGGCACAATGGAACGCGCCTGTTCGGCAAGCCCGAAAAAGACGCCCTGGATCAACGCCTGCTTGTCCACCGCATAGTTGAAAGCCTGGCGCACCTGCTTGCTGTTGAACGGCGCAAGGCGCGTGTTCATCCGCACGGAGGAGATGGTCCGACCGAAACTGTCCTGCGTGCGCACGCGGCGATCGGCGCGCAGCTCCGACACCTGTTGCAGGAAGGGGCGATGGATCCACTGCACCTGGCCACTGCGCAGCAACGTGATTCGCGAAGCGGCGGAGGGAACCGCGCGGTAGATCACCCGATTGAAGAAGGGCTGGTCGCGGAAGTAGTTGGGATTTGCGACGAACACCGCCTGCTCGCCGGCGCGCAGCGATTCGAGGTGATAGGCGCCGAAGCCCGCCGTGTTGGTCTCCATCCATTTGAGTGCCCAAGGGTCCTCGGGCGTGGCGTGCTTCTTCACTTCAGTAGAATCGTAGATGCCCGGCACGTAAAGCGTCAGCGCGGCCAGGAGGATCAGGCTCGGCGCGGAGAGCGTGAACTCCACCTCATAGGTCGAGGTCGCCTTCACCGCCGTGACGTTGGAGACATTGGCGATAAACCCGCCAGTGCGCCGCTGCGCCAAGGATTTCGCCCATGACCATTCGACATCCGCGGCCGTCAGCTCATTGCCGTAGGGGCTCCTGATGCCCTGGCGCAGCTTGAATGCCCAGGTCTTGCCATCGGCCGAATTGGTCCAGCTCTCCGCCAGGTGCCCCTCGATCACGTCGGGGTTGAGGTAGGGGCGGCCATCGCGGATCACGCGGCCGTAGCGCGTCAGCCCTTCATAGGTTTGCACCACGACTTCCTGCGTGCCCGGGCGCAGGGCATCGCCATCGAATCCCTCAGGCGCGCCGGGGGCCGCGAGCAGCAGCGTGCGCCCCGCACGTTGCGCCAGCACGGCTGGCGCCGCCAGCGAGGTTGCGGCAAGCGCTGCGGCACCGAGCAGCAGGTCGCGCCGTTCAACGGCCATGGGTTCTCTCCTTCTCCGGTAAGGTGCATTGACACCGCTCTTGGCAAGAAGTTCAAGCGGCGGGCTGGCGACTTTTCACATTCACGCAGCCTGTAGCGTTGCCCTCGACCACCAACGGCGGCATTGTCGCCCCGCAGCAGATGCAGGACCCTTCCCATGCACGATCTGGTCATCCGCGGCGGCACCATCGTCGACGGCACCGGGCGCCCCGCCTTCACCGGCGACCTTGCCATCGATGGCGATCGCATCACGCAGGTCGGCGGCAAGGCCGGGCCCGGGCGGCGCGAGGTGCAGGCCGAGGGACGGCTCGTCACGCCCGGCTGGGTCGATGTGCACACGCATTACGACGGGCAGGCGACCTGGGATCCCGTGCTCGCCCCCACTGTGTGGCATGGTGCCACGACCATCCTGTTCGGCAATTGCGGTGTCGGTTTCGCGCCTGTCCGGGCGCGCGACCGCAAGGCACTGATCGATCTGATGGAAGGCGTGGAGGACATCCCCGGCATCACCCTCACCGAGGGCCTGAAGTGGGATTGGGAGAGCTTTCCCGAGTATCTCGATGCGCTGGCCCGCCTGCCGCGCACCATCGATATCGGCGCCCAGGTCGCGCACCATCCATTACGCGTGTTCGTCATGGGCGAGCGAGGCCTGAACCGTGAGGCGGCCACGCCCGACGACATCGAGCAGATGGCGCGACTGACCGAAGAAGCGCTTCGCGCCGGCGCCTTCGGTTTCACCACCTCCCGCACCGACCAGCACAAGACGCCAACTGGCGAGCTCACGCCGGCGCGCTACGCCGAGGAGCAGGAATTGCTTGCCATCGGCCGCGCCATGGGCCGTGCCGGCAGCGGCGCTTTCGGCATGCTCAGCGATTTCGAGGATGAGGCGGCAGAGTTCAAATGGCTGCGCCAGGTCGCCGCCGATTCCGGGCGTCCGGTTTGGTTCCTGCTGACCGATCGCGCCTATGACCCGCAGCGCTGGCGACGCCTGATGGATGGCGTGCGCGCCGCCCGCGCCGATGGCCTGCCACTTTCCGCGCAGGTAGCCAGCCGGCCGGTCGGCCTTATCCTCGGCCTCACGACGTCGCTCAACCCCTTCGCCCTGCGTGAGAGTTTCGCGACACTCGCCCATCTCTCGCCGGCCGAGCAGTTGGCCCGGCTGCGCGAGCCTGCGATGCGCGCGCAGATCCTCGCGGAGGAGCCCTCCGCGCGGCTGATGGAGGTGCTGCCGCCCCTGTCGCGCGCCATCGGCACGCGCTTCGACAAGATGTTCGCGCTCGGCGATCCGCCGGATTACGAGCCGCCGCCGGAGCGCAGCATGGCCGCAATGGCCGCCGCGGCAGGTGTGCCGGCCGATGCATTCGCCTTCGACTACCTCGTTGGCGGTGATGGCGGGCGCATGCTGTATTTTCCCGTGGTGAACTATGCGACGGGCGATCTCAGCGTCGTGCAGGATATGATCACCGATCCGCATACCGTCGTCGGATTGTCCGATGGCGGCGCGCATTGCGGCGTGATCTGCGATGCCTCGATGACCACCTTCATGCTCACCCATTGGGCGCGCGACCGCACGCGCGGCGAGCGCCTGCCGCTGGAATTCGTCGTGAAGCGGCAGACGAGCGAGACGGCAGATTTCTTCGGCCTGACGGATCGAGGGCGCCTCGCGCCAGGTCTGAAGGCGGATGTGAACGTCATCGATTTCGCGGCACTCCGCCTGCACCATCCCGAGATGATCTACGATCTGCCGGCGGGTGGCCGGCGCCTGGTGCAGCGGGTCGATGGCTACGACATGACGCTGGTTTCCGGCGTGCCGGTGATGGAGCATGGACTGGAAACCGGCGCGCGCCCTGGCGTATTGGTGCGCGCCGGGCACTGAGGCCGTGCGTTTAGCCGTCATCCTAACGGGCGCCTGCTCGGCGCCGGCGTTGCTCAGGAAGTGCCAGGCACTGACGCCAGGATCGACGATGGCGTCGTGGCCGGCCCAGACCCGCGCACAGAGGGTGTTCTCCGGCGATAGTGCCGGACGTTCTCCATGCAGTTCCGTTCTCGAGAATAGGGCGGATCGAGCAGCAGGGTGACGCTGTCGGGCACGCGCAGCCTTCCGCCGGTCTGAGTGTCGGGATGCGCGCGCACCTGGCGCTCCGCGTCACGGACATGCACCGCGGCTTCGATGGTCTGGCCGCGCAGGTGCAGACGGTGCGCAAGGCCGACCCGTTCTGCGGCCACCTGTCCCTGTTCCGCGGCGGTCGCGGCGACGCTGACGACCGCGCAGCTGGCGATGCTGCTGGAGGGTCCGGACTGGCGCTTGCC
>JBBSCP010000039.1:0-19443 GCA_038250135.1 Acetobacterales bacterium
AGGTTGAAGATAGCTGTCAAAACTTCGCGCGTCGAGCGAAACCAGCGCCGCTTGGTCTTGTGCCGCGGGCGCCATAAAGCAGCGCCACAAGCGGACATAGCCTGGCGACCACCGAGCGCGAAGGACGTACGATCCTTTCGCATGAGGAATTCAGCACGTCGAGCTCAACCTGTTTCATGACCGCAGCGGTTGACGCGATCTTAATGACGCTGCCGCCCGAAACCGGCTGGCCATCGTGTATCTTCCGCCTCGCTTGCATCCGGCGCGGCGTCCGTCGCGTAACGCCGGGGCAGGCTTCACGCAGGAGATCCCGATGCGCTTCGCAACACCCGCCCTGGCGGGGCTTTTCGCCCTGACCCTCGGCGCGGCTGCCTCGGCCGGCAGCCTCAGCTTCGTCCAGCGCGGCTTCAGCGAGGGCGCCGAACTGCGCTTCACCGTCGCCGGCGCAGACTTGAACGGCGACGGCCGGCTGGAGCGCGAGAACCGCAACCCGATCGACGAGATCACCGGCTTCCGGCTGACCTTCAGCGGCAACAGCCTCATCTCGCCGTTCATCCTCGGCCTGGACAATCTTTTGATCTTCGACCTCGGCCTGGCGACGCTGGACTTCCTCGATTTCGATGCGGTGATTTTTGCCGGTAACGATCAGGTCGCCTACATCGCCGGCGGCGGCACCGTCGGCACGGACTGCACCGATGCCTTCTTTCGCTGTGGCCTGATAGCCGCAGGTGAGATCGACGCCGCTGCCTCGCCGCTGGTGGCGGTGCCGGCGCCGGGTGCGGTCGGCCTGTTCGGCCTGGCGGTGGCGGCGTTGCTCGGGCTGCGCCGCCGCCCTGCCGAGCCCGGCTGACCGCGGCGCCGGAAGCTGGACCCGGAAGCTGTACAGCGCCGCAGCCAGGGCCGATGGTCCGCGCCGAGGAGCACGAGATGAGTTCAATTGGACGCATCTCGTGCTCCAGACTTTGTTCTTGAGGCTTCTTCACGCCTTCAGACAATTCCATCTGAAGCCGATCTGCCAGGGCCAGGCGCGCTTGCCTTGCCGCCACGGCCGTGCGACCGAAGCGGCAACAAGCAAGGAGGAATGTCGCATGATCGCTCGCCGTAGCCTGCTCGCCGCCGGCGCCGCCGCCCTCGCCGCCCCGGCCCTGGCGCAATCATCCGCGCCCTGGCCGATCCGGACGGTACGCTTGATCGTGCCCTGGCCGCCTGGTGGGTCCACCGACATCCTCGCCCGCCTGGTCGCCGAGCAGTTGCAGCAGAAGCTCGGGCAATCCTTCGTGCTGGAGAATCGGCCCGGTGCGGGCGGCAATATCGGCGCCGATGCGCTCGCGAAGGCGGCGCCGGATGGCTACACCATGGGGCCGCTGACGCTCGGCGCGTGGCACATCAACCAGTTCCTCTACAGCCGCCTGCCCTATGACCCGCAGCGCGATTTCCAGCCGATCTCGATGCATTGGGAATTGCCCAACGTCGTCGTCGTCTCGGCGCAGCACAACCCGGCAACGACGCTGGCGGCCTTCATCGACTGGGCCAAGGCGCAGCGCAACGGTGCCTCCTTCGGCTCGCCCGGCGTGGGCACCACGGCGCATCTGAGCGGGGCGTTGTTCACCAGCCGGCTCGGCATCGATGGTACGCATGTGCCCTTCCGGGGTGCTGCGCAGATCATCCCGGCGATGCTCTCGGGCGACCTCAATTTCGCGATCGACAACCTCGCCAGCTACATCCCGGTGATCCAGGAAGGCCGCATGCGCGCGCTCGCCGTGACCGGCGCCGAGCGCTGGGCGACGCTGCCCAACGTGCCGACCATGGCCGAGGCGGGCGTGCCGGATTTCGTTGTCACCTCCTGGTGCGCCATGGCCTTCCCGATGGGCGTGCCGGCGCCGGTGCTCGACCGCGCGGCCACTGCCATGCGCGAGATCGGCCAGACTCCGGCGATGCAGGAGCGTTTCCTGCGCGCCGGCGCGAAATGCGTCTGGAGCACGCCCGCCGAGGTCACCGCCCGTGTGGCGCGGGAGCGGCCGATGTGGCAGGAAGTGGTGCGGATTTCCGGCGCGAAGCTGGATTAAGGAATAGGTCGGCCCGCGCCACTTTGCGCGGGCCGACCGCCCGAACGGGCGCCGCGCCGAGTGGCGCGAAGGCAAGCCGGCGGATGCCGGCGCCCGTCACACCGCAGGCTTGCCTTCGGCACGACGTCTGAGGGCATAAATAAACCCGCTACAAAAAACTCACCGGGTCCACATCCACCTGGACCCGGACGTTGTTCGGCACCGCGACGCGCGCCAGCCACTCTCGCAACACCTCCTGCACCTTCACCTCGCGCCGCGCCTTGAGCAGCAACCGCCGACGATGCCGCCCGCGCAACAAGGCCAGCGGCGCGGGGGCGGGGCCGAGCACCTCCACGCCCTCCAGCCGCGGCGCGGCGAGGCCGAGGTCTCGCGCCGTGCGCTCCGCCGCGCGTTCCTCCTCGCTGCTCACCACCAGCGCGACCAGCCGGCCGAAGGGTGGCCAATGGCCGGGCCGGCGGCCGGCGGCCTCGGCGCGCATGAAGGCGTCCACATCGCCCGAGACCAGCGCCTGCATCACCGGATGCTCCGGGTTGAAGGTCTGCAGCATCACCAGCCCCGCCGCCTCCGCCCGTCCGGCGCGGCCGGAGACCTGATGCAGCACCTGCAAGGTGCGTTCCGCGGCGCGCAGATCGCCGCCGGCCAGGCCGAGATCGGCATCGACCACGCCGACCAGCGTCAGGTGCGGAAAATGCCAGCCCTTGGCGACGATCTGCGTGCCGATGATGAGGTCCACCTGCCGCGCCGAGATCGCCGCCGCCGCCGCACTCGCCGCCGCCGGGCCGGGGATGGTGTCGGACGCCATGACGATGCGCCTTGCCTCGGGGAACAGCGCGGTCGCTTCCTCCACCACCCGCTCCACGCCCGGTCCCACGGGGGTCAGCGTGCCGGGCGCGTGGCATTCCGGGCAGGTGGGCGGGATCGGCTCGGCATGGCCGCAATGATGACATTGCAGCCGGCGCTGGGCGCGGTGCTCGACCAGCCAGGCGGTGCAGTTCGGGCAGCGCAGCCGGTGGCCACAAGCGCGGCACAGCGTGAGCGGCGCATAGCCACGACGGTTGAGGAACAGCATCGCCTGCTCGCCGCGCGCCAGTGTTTCGCGAACGGCCTCCACCAAGGGCGGGCTGATGAACCGGCCGCGCTCGGGCGGCGTGCGGCGCAGGTCGAGTGCGACCACGCGCGGCATGCCCGCGCTGCCATGGCGCTCGGTCAAATGCAGGTGCTGGTAGCGGCCGGTCTCGGCATTGGTCAGCGTCTCGAGCGAGGGGGTGGCGGAGACGAGCACGCAGGCGGCCTCCTCCAGCCGCGCGCGCACCACGGCCATGTCGCGCGCGTGATAGACGACGCCATCCTCCTGCTTGAACGCCGTCTCATGTTCCTCATCGACGATGATGAGGCCCAGATCGGGGAAGGGCAGGAACAGGGCCGAGCGCGCGCCGACCAGCACATCCACCTCCCCCGCCGCGACGGCGCGCCAGGTGGTGGCGCGGGTTTTCGACCCGAGCTCGGAATGCCACAGCGCCGGATCGACGCCGAAGCGCGCGCGGAACCGCTCCAGCCATTGCGCCGAGAGCGCGATTTCCGGCAGCAGCACCAGCGCCTGGCGGCCACGCCGCAGCGTCTCGGCCACCGCGTCGAGATAGACCTCGGTCTTGCCCGAGCCGGTGACGCCGGTCAGCAGCGTGACCCCGAATTTTTGCGAGTTTGCCGCCGCCGTCAGCGCCGCCGAAGCGGCAAGTTGCTCGGCACCCAGCGTCGGGCCGGGGTGGTCGGGGTCGGGACGCGGGAAGGCCCGCTGGCCGGGCATCAGGGCGGGTTGCAGCAGCCCGGCATCGGCCATGCCGCGCACCACGCCCGGCGAGACGCCGGCGGCCGCGGCGAGTTCGGCGCCCATCCGCACCTCGCCCGGCGCCAGCAGGTCGAGCACGCGGCGGCGCGCCTCGGTGAGCTTCGGCCCGTTCGAGGCGGCGCGCTGCCAGCCGATGCGGCTCGGCGCGGGGTCGAAGGCCGAGGGCGCGCTGATCGCCATGCGCAGCACCGCACCCGGCGGCGCCAGCGTATAGGCCGCCACCCAATCGACGAATCGCCGCAAGGCCGGCGCCATCGGCACCGTGGAGACCACGTCGCGGATGTCGCGCAGCTTCGCCTCGGGCAGGGCGGGATCGGCCAGCCCGTCCCACACCACGCCCAGCACCTCCCGCCCGCCGAGCGGCACGCGCACAACGTCGCCCACCGCGACCGCAAGGCCATCCGGCACCCGGTAGTCGTAGCTGCCCGCCGCGAGCGGCAGCGGCAGCAGCACCGGCAGGCGTGATCGCAACGCTGGGCTCCCCCTCCGAGACAGCGCCTTCCGTTGCACCGCCCCCCTCCTGTATCCTCCGGCGTGGCATTACGCGACACGCTCCCGGCCCCTTCGGGATCGCACCAGGGAATCCGATTGATGAAATTCTTCGTGGACACCGCCGACGTGTCCGAAATCCGCGCGCTGGGCGAGCTTGGCCTGGTCGATGGCGTCACCACCAACCCCAGCATCATCGCCAAATCCGGGCGCAAGATGGCCGAGGTCATCGCCGAGATCTGCACCCTCACCACCGGCCCGGTCAGCGCCGAGGTGACCGCCACGGACGCCGCCGGCATGCTGGCCGAGGGCCGCTACCTGCGCGGCATCGCCGCCAACGTGGCCGTGAAGGTGCCGCTGACCGAGGCCGGGCTGCACACCTGCCGCGTGCTGGCGAGCGAGGGCACGCCGGTGAACGTCACGCTGTGCTTCTCGGCCGCGCAGGCGCTGCTGGCGGCCAAGGCGGGCGCGGCCTTCATCTCGCCCTTCGTCGGTCGGCTGGACGACATCTCGACCGACGGCATGACGCTGATCGGCGATATCGTGCAGATCTACCGCAACTACCCCACGCTCAAGACCGAGGTACTGGTCGCCTCCGTCCGCCACCCGATCCATTTGGTGCAATCCGCCAAGATGGGCGCTCATGTGGCCACCCTGCCGCCGAGCGTGATCCGCCAGATGCTGAAGCACCCGCTGACCGATAGCGGCCTTGCGGCGTTCCTCGCCGACTGGTCCAAGACCGGCCAGAGCATATTGTGAAGGAGATCGCGGCCGCTTTGCCCGAGCTCGGCGCGGAGCAGGTCGCGGCCTGGCTGGCGCGCCACCCCCAATTCCTGGCGGCGCGGCCCGAACTCTACCGCCTGCTCGCGCCGCCGAAGCGCGTGCATGGCGAGACACTGGCCGACCACATGGCCGCGATGCTCGCCGCCGAACGCGCCGGCGCCCGCGCCCTGGAGGGCGAAATGCGCACCGGCGCCATGCTCGGCCTGCGCGCCCGCCTCGCCGTGCTGGCGTTGCTCGCGGCGCGCGACGTGGCGGAGGTGGTGGCGCAGGAATGGCCCGCGCTGTTGCATGTCGCGCAGTGCGCGCTGCTCGCCCCGCTACCCGCCACCTGGCGCGCCCCGGCGCGCGAGGTGACGCTGCGCGTCGGCGCCGAAATCACCGACGCCGCGACGCTCCATGCCGAGGCCGCCGGGCTGATCCTGCGCGATGCGCTGGTGCGCGTGCCGCTCGCCACCGGCGCCGTGCTGCTGGTGCTGGGCGCACGCGCGGATGAGACGCTGCCATCGACGGAAACGCTGGCCTTCCTCGGCCGCGCCGTCGCTGCGGCGCTGGCCCGCTGATGCAGGCCGACGCCGCCCTGGCGGGCTACCTCGACATGCTGGCGCATGAACGCCGGGCGAGCGAGCACACCCTCGACGCCTATCGCTCAGACCTGTCGCTGTTCCTCGGCTTCCTGACGCAGCATTTGGGCGAGCCGCCGGATGTGGCGGCGCTTGGCGCGCTCAGGCCGGCCGATATCCGTGGCTTCCTCGCCTCCCGCGCCAAGGCGGGCGATGGCAACGCCACCCGGGCGCGCCGGCTCGCGGCGCTGCGCGGCTTCCTGCGGCATCTCGCGCGCCGGCAGGGCATCGGGCTTGCCTGCCTCGCCGGGCTGCGCGGGCCGCGCGCCCGCCCGCCGGTGCCGCGCGCGCTGTCGGCCGAGGCGGCGCGCGACGTGGCGCAGCACATCGGCACGGTGCACGATCCCGACCGCGCCGAGCATCCCGCGATGCAGGCGGCGCGCGACATCGCACTTTTCACGCTGCTCTATGGCTGCGGGCTGCGCATCGCCGAGGCGCTTTCGCTCGACGTGCGTGATGCCCCGCGCCCTGGCGTCACCGCAGCGCTGCGCGTGCGCGGCAAGGGCAACAAGGAGCGCCTGGTGCCCGTGCTGCCCGCGGTGCGCGCCGCGATCGGCGCATGGCTGCGCCACCATCCCGCGCCCACGCCCGAGGCACCGCTGTTCGTCGGCGCGCGTGGTGCGCGGCTGAACGCCGCCGTGGCGCAGCGCAATCTGCGCAACTATCGCCGCATGGCCGGGCTGCCGGAACACGCGACGCCGCACGCGCTGCGCCATTCCTTCGCCACGCATCTGCTCGGCGCCGGCGCCGATCTGCGGGCGATCCAGGAATTGCTCGGCCATGCCAGCCTGTCCACCACGCAGCGCTACACCAGTGTCGATGCGGTGGCGTTGTTGGCGACCTGGAAGCGGGCGCATCCCCGGGCCGATTGAGGAGCCGACGGCACGAACGACACCCTCGCGCCGGTTCAGGGGAAGGCCGGCCCCGGGCCGAAGGCATCCGTGAGGCTGTCCGCGATGGCGGGCCAAAGCCTTCGCGCTTCCACCGCATCCGTCGCCGCGCCGCGCTCGCCCTGCCCGGCGCGGGCAACGCCGCGGCTGTTGAAGGTGTTGGCGTGGCGTGGGTCGAGGCGGATGGCCTCGTTGAAGTTGGCGATGACGCCAGCGCGGGCGCCCTGCTCGGCGCGGTCATTGCTGCGGTTGTTGAGGCGAGGGCGAGAACGCCGGACGGGGCTGCTGGCCAGAGCGGCCAAGGCAGTTACAGCCGGCGATCGACCTATCCCGGGCAATGGCCGGATCCTGCCGCTCGCACCCAGCGCACAGCCTCCTCGCGCGAGGATTGCGCCCCGGCCGCGAGGGGAGGCCGGAGGGCCGGAAGCACGACGCGTCGCCGCCGCATCGCCTGCTCCAGGCTTCGCTATCTGATCGTCCCTAACCCGATCCGCCGGGCCGCCGTGCCTTGACCAAGCGGTCATCGCGCCGTAACCACCCGTTTGGCGTTCTCGCGCCCCTCGCGATTTGTCCGGCCTGATTGCGGCGAGGTCCCTGTCACAAGGGCGGTGCACCCCACCGAAAACATGCGCGCTAAAGGGCCTTCGGGGCACCACCGCCCCGAGCCCCGCAAGGGGGCCGGACGCCCGCGCGTTTGAAGGTGCTCAGATGGCCAAGACCCTGCCCGACCGTCCCCTCCGCCCCGCCACGCTGCTGGTTCGCGGCGGGCAGATGCGCTCCAATCATGACGAGACGTCGGAGGCGCTCTACCTCACCTCCGGCTTCGTCTATGACAGCGCCGGGCAGGCCGAGGACACCTTCCTCGGCAAGGCGACGCATTACCAGTATTCGCGCTTCGGCAACCCGACCTCGACCATGCTCGAGGATCGCCTGGCCGCGCTGGAAGGCGCCGAGGCCTGCCGCCTGACCGCCACCGGCATGGCCGCCGTGCACGCCTCGATGCTGTCGCACCTCAAGACCGGCGATCGTGTGGTGGCAAGCCGCGCGCTGTTCGGCTCCTGCCACTGGATCGTCTCGACGCTGCTGCCGCGCTACGGCATCCGCGCCGATTTCGTCGATGGCGGCGACCTGGCGCAGTGGCAGGCCGCACTCGCCACGCCGGCGACGATGGTGCTGCTGGAGACGCCATCGAACCCGATGCTCGACTTGGTCGATCTCGCCGCCGTGTGCGATCTCGCCCATGCGGCGGGCGCGCTGGTGGTGGTGGACAACGTGTTCGCCACGCCGCTGCTGCAGAAGCCGTTGCAGTTTGGTGCGGATGTCATCGTCTATTCCTGCACCAAGCACATGGACGGCCAGGGCCGCGTGCTTGGCGGCGCCGTGCTGGGACGCAAGAAGTGGGTGGATGAGGTGCTGCAGCCCTTCACCCGCAACACCGGCCCCTCGATCAGCCCGTTCAACGCCTGGGTGATCCTCAAGGGACTCGAGACGCTGCATCTGCGCCTGCCCGCCATGTGCCGCGCCGCCGCCGCAGTCGCCGATTTCCTGGCCGAGCGCAGCGAGATCGCCCGCGTGCTATACCCCTTTCGCGCCGATCACCCGCAGCACGCGCTGGCCAAGGCGCAGATGGCCGCCGGCGGCAGCCTCGTCACCTTCGACGTGAAGGGCGGCAAGGAGGAGGCGTTTCGTTTCCTCGACGCGTTGAAGCTCATCGACGTCTCCAACAACCTCGGCGATGCAAAATCGCTGGTGACGCATCCGGCGACGACGACGCACATGCGCGTCGGCGCCGAAGAACGGCAAAAACTCGGCATTACCGATGGCACGGTGCGGCTCTCGGTCGGGCTGGAGGATGTGGCCGACCTGATCGCCGATCTGTCGGAGGCGCTGGACGCGATCAGCCCCGCGCCCAAGCCCACGAGGCGACTCAAGACCATCATCGAGGCCGCACCCGCGCTTCCCGTGGAACCGGCTGCCAAGCCCAAGCGCTCCAAGGCCAAGGTTGCGGCGACGGCCGAGGCCTCGCTGTTCGGCCTGATGCCGGAACTGCCGGATGCGCCTCGCCGGAGATAGGTCATGGACCTCACCACCTGGCTCGCCTTTCTTGCCGCGGCCATGACGATGCTGCTGATTCCGGGGCCGACCATCCTGCTGGTGATCGGCCAGAGCCTCGGCGGCGGGGCGCGCAACGCGCTGCCGCTGGTGACAGGCGTGGCGCTCGGTGACCTCACGGCCATCACGCTGTCGCTGGCGGGGCTGGGCGCGATTCTCGCGGCCTCGGCCACGTTGTTCACCTTGCTGAAATGGGCGGGTGCGGCGTATCTGGTCTACCTCGGCGTGAAGCTGTGGCGCGCGCCGGTCGAGGCGGGCGCGACACCGCCGCTCGCGCCGGGGAAGGCGATGCGGCAGGCCTATGTCGTCACCGCGCTCAACCCCAAGGGCATCGCCTTCTTCGTCGCCTTCGTGCCGCAGTTCATCGACGCCAGCAGGCCTTTCCTGCCGCAGGCGGCGATCCTGGTGGCCAGTTTCGTGACGCTCGCGGCGCTCAATGCGGGCTGCTATGCGGTGATGGCCGCGCGCCTGTCGGGCGCGGTGCGGCGGCCCGGCGTGCGGCGCGCGCTCAACCGTTGCGGCGGCGCGATGCTGCTGGGCGCGGGCGTCGCCGTGGCCTTGCGGCGCGCCTGATCGCGCCCCCCCCTGGACAACAGCCCCCGCGCGCGACAACAATCGCGGCGGGGAGATGTACAATGCGTGAAGACTACAGCGCGACAACCCGGCGCATCCGTGTGGATGTCCGAGCTTTTTACCTCGCCGACCAGTCCGAGCCTGAGCGTGGTCATTTCGTCTGGGCTTACCGTGTGGCGATCCGCAACGAGGGCGAGCAGACGGTGCAGCTGCTCAAACGCAGCTGGCACATCACCGATGGGCGCGGCCGAACCCAGGCTGTGCATGGCGAGGGCGTGGTGGGCGAACAGCCCGTGCTCCAGCCGGGGCAGGAATTCAATTACACCTCCGGCACGCCGTTGCAGACGCCCTCGGGCTTCATGCGCGGCGCCTATCACATGGTGGTGCAAGGCAGCGGCGAAAGTTTCGAGGTCGCCATCCCCCCCTTCAGCCTCGACAGCCCGCACGAGCCGACAAGCAGGGTGCATTAGCTTGCCCTCAGGCGCCGGGCGCGGCCTCCGGTGGCTTGGCTTGCGCGCCTGCGCGATGTTTCGCGGGTGAGCAGGTCATACTGCGCGCGGGGCCGCATTCGTGGCCCAAAAGTAAAAAGGCAAGGCCGCAAGCCGGCAGCTACCCCATGTTGGCTGTCACGCCGCCATCGACGAACAGCAGCTGGCCGCTGACGAAATCGCTGGCGGGGGCGGCAAGGAACACCGCCGTGCCGACGATCTCGCGCGGGTCGGCGTAGCGCCCGGCGGGGCAGCGGCGCTGCACCATGGCGAGCCATTCGGGGTTGTTCAGCAACGGCTTGTTCAACTCGGTGTCGAACCAGCCGGGTCCGATCGCATTCGCCTGGATGTTGTGCGGGCCAAGCTCCACCGCCAGCGCGCGGATGAACATCTTGAGCCCGCCCTTCGCCGCGGCATAGGGCGTGATGGTGCCGCGCCCGAGGTCGGACGCGAGACTGCCGGTTGCGATCACCTTGCCGCGGCGGCGTTGCTTCATCCCCGGCACGATCAGCTTCGACAGCCGAAACAGCGCCGTCAGATGCGTGTCCAGCACGCTCGCCCAGCCCTCCTCCGTCACGTCCTCGACCGGCGCGCGATGCTGGTTGCCGGCGTTGTGCAGCAGGATGTCGATCGGCCCCAGCCCGCCCACCGCCGCGGCCATCGCCGCCGGATCGCGCACGTCGAAGGCACTGATCCGCGCCTGCAGGCCATCGGCGCGCAGCCGCGCGGCTTCGGCTTCCAGGGCCAGGGGATCGCGCGCGTTGAGGATCACCTCCGCCCCCGCCTCCGCCAGCCCCCGCGCCATGGCGGCGCCGAGCCCGCGCGAGGCTCCGGTGATGAGCGCGACGCGCCCGGTCAGGTCGAACAGCGCGGCATGGCGCAGGGCGGCGGCGTTCATTCTGGCGTCTCCTCAATGGTTTCGAAAACAAGATCGATCTTGCTCTAGCGCACTATCGGTTCAATTGAACCGATTTCGTGCGTTATAAACACCTGAATCTAAAGCACGGACCTTGGTTCAAACGATTCCGTTTGAACCAAACGTGCTTTAGGCGTGCGGCACAGCCTCACGGAAGGCGCGCGCCACGCCCGCCGGCCAGGCGATGGCGGCTTCCTCGCCCGGAGCGGGCAGGGCAGCGCCGCCGATCGGGCGCTTCGCCACCACCTCCGCCCCGCCCGGCAGGGTCAGGCGCAGGCGGATGTGGTCGCCCTGGAACAGCAACTCGGTCAGCCGCGCGGGCAGCACGCCTTCCGCGCCCAGATCGAGGGCCGAAACCGGCGCCACCGCGATCCGCTCCGGCCGCACCATCACGATACAACGTGTGCCGGGGCCGCCGCTGTCCACCGCCGTCGCCTCCACCTCCGCCCCGCCATCGAGGCGCACGCGGCACACACCCTCCTCCACCGCCACCACGCGGCCGGGCAGGCGGTTGTTCTCGCCGACGAAGCCGCTGACGAAGGCATCCGCCGGGCTGTCATACAGTGCGCGCGGCGAGGCGATCTGGCGCAGCCGCCCGCCCTCGAACACCGCGATGCGGTCCGACAGCGTCAGCGCCTCCGCCTGGTCGTGCGTCACGTACATCATCGTCAGGCCAAGCCGGTCGTGCAGCGCGCGCAGCTCGAACTGCATCTCCTCGCGCAGCGCCTTGTCGAGCGCGCCGAGCGGCTCGTCGAGCAGCACGATGGGCGGCTCGAACACCATCGCGCGCGCCAGCGCCACGCGCTGCTGCTGCCCGCCGGAAAGCTGCGCGGGGCGGCGCTCGCCGAAGCCCACAAGCCGCACCATGCCCAGCGCGCGGGTCACGCGTGCCGCGCATTCCGCTCGGCCGATGCCGCGCGCTTCCAAGGGGAAGGCCACGTTCTCGGCCACGCTCATATGCGGGAACAGCGCGTAGGATTGGAACACCACGCCGATGCCGCGCTTGTGCGGCGCAAGGCGCGCGATGTCGCGGCCCTGGAGCAGGATGCGGCCCATGGTCGGTGCCTCGAAGCCCGCCAGCATCATCAGCGTGGTGGTCTTGCCCGAGCCCGAGGGGCCGAGCAGCGTCAGGAATTCGCCCTGCGCGATATCGAGGTCGAGCTTTTGCACCGCGGCCGCCTGCCCGCCGCCATAGGATTTCGAGACGGCATCGAAGCGCACGAGTGGTTGGGTCATCGGGGCCGAGACTCGGCCGCACCCGCCCCGCCTGTCAACGCGCTCTTCCCGAAACGCCCCCGCAGCGTCAGGCTGCGCGGCCTATCAGGGGGTAACGACAGCATGCACGAGCCGAGCATCATCCTGGGGCGCGAGGGCGCGGCCGGCACGCTGCTGATGAACCGACCGCGCGCGCTCAACGCGCTCGACCTCGGCATGATCCACGCGCTGGCCGACGCGCTGCGGGCGTTGCGCGAGGATGCCGCGGTGCGGCTCGTGATTGTCGAAGGCGCTGGCGGTCGGGCCTTCTGCGCCGGCGGCGATGTGCGCCGGATGCGCGAATTGGTGCTGGAAGGCGACACGGCCGGCGTCGAGGCCTTCTTCGCCGCCGAATACGCCGTGAACGGCGCCATCGCCGGCTTTGGCAAACCCTGGATCAGCCTGATCGATGGGGTGTGCATGGGCGGCGGCATCGGCGTGTCCGTGCACGGCAGCCACCGCATCGTCACCGAGCACGCGCTGCTGGCGATGCCCGAGACGGCCATCGCGCTGTTCCCCGATGTCGGCACGAGCTTCGTGCTGCCGCGCTTACCCGGCGCGCTGGGCAAGTGGCTCGCCCTGACCGGCGCGCGGCTGAAGGGCGCCGAGGCGGTGGAGGCGGGGCTCGGCACGCATTTCGTCCCGCGCGCCAACCTGGCAGAACTGCACGCCGCGCTGACCTTGGGCGATGCTGGCGTGATCGCGGACTTCGCCGAGCCCGTCGCGCCGGGCGGCATTGCCGCGCAGCGCCCGGCGATAGATCGCTGTTTCGCGGGCAACTCCCTCGCCGCGATCCGCGCCGCCTTGCACGCCGAGGCCAGCGACTGGGCCGCGTCGCAGCTCGCCGTGCTCGACCGCGTTTCGCCCACCAGCCTCGCTGTCACGATCGAATTGTTGCAGCGTGGGGCGGCGAAATCCCTGGCCGAGTGCCTCGCGATGGAGCTCGCTTTGACGCGCACCGTCACGCGCCATCCGGACTTCGCCGAGGGCGTGCGCGCCGTGCTGGTGGACAAGGACAACACGCCGCGCTGGGCGCCAGAAGCGCCGCTTGCCGCGCTGTTCGGTGCCGCCTGACGCCTTGCCGCGCCGCCCGATTGCGCTATCTCCGGCATGATGGACAGCAATTCATCCCGCCGTGGCCTGTTCGGGCTGCTCGCCAGCCTGCCCTTCCTCGGCGCCTGCCTCGGCCCTCGTGACAGCGCCGCGGCGCGCGCGGTGAGCGACCATTTCGATGGCGCGCGCTTCTTCAACCCCGGTGGCGAGGCCCCGCGCAGCCTGTTGCAGGTGCTGCAATGGCAACTCACTGAACGCGCCACCCCCTGGCCGGAGAACGTGCCGAGCCCCTTCCCGCCAGACCGCCCGCCGGCACGGGTGACTGGCGAGGCGCTGCGCGTCACCTTCGTCGGCCACGCAACCTTCCTGTTGCAGTCGCGCGGATTCAACCTGCTGACCGACCCACATTGGTCCGAGCGCGCCAGCCCCTTCAGCTTCATCGGACCCCGCCGCCGCAACCCGCCCGGCATCGCCTTCGCCGACCTGCCGAAGATCGACGCCGTGCTGCTCTCGCACGGGCATTACGACCACCTCGACCTGGCAACACTGGCGCAAATCTGGGACCGCGACCGGCCACGCATCATCGCCCCCCTCGGCCAGGATTCGACGATCCAGGCGCACCGCGCCGACATCGCGGTGACGGTCGCGGATTGGGGCGATGTCGTGCAACTCGGCCCCGACATCACCGCCACGCTGGAACCCGTGCATCACTGGAGCGCACGCGGCGCCTTCGACCGTAACCGGGCGCTATGGACGGGCTTCGTGGTGAAGGGCCTTGGACCCTCCGTATTCTTCGCCGGCGACACCGGCTTCGATGCCGGCAAGCCCTTCCGCAACGTCGCCGCCAAACACGGCGCCGTGGATCTCGCCCTGCTGCCCATCGGCGCCTACGCGCCGCGCTGGTTCATGGCCGCCCAACACATCGACCCGGCCGAGGCTGTCACCGGCTTCGGCCTGCTCGGCGCCCGCCAGGCCCTGGGCTACCACTGGGGCACTTTCCCGCTGACCAGCGAAGGAGCGGAAGAACCGGCAACCGAACTCGCCACCGCCCTGACGGCCGCGGGGATCACACCCTCACGCTTCCTCCCGGTGCGACCCGGACAGGTCTGGCAGGCATCAGCGGGCACCTGAGGACGGCCGGGGTTGCGTGGGGGGGGGTTGGGGAGGGCAGCGCCCTTCCTGAAGGCCACCCGCGCAACTCAAACTACGTCCGCAGCAGCGCCCCCTGACCCTGCAAGGCTTTCTGCAGGTCCGCAATCGGCACGGCGCGAGGGGTGATGCCCCGTGCTGCGGCCAGTGCGGCGGCGGCGCCTGCGGCTTGGCCGGTCAGCCAGCATTGTGGGATTTCGCGCAGGAAGGAGTGGCTGGTGGCGTCGCAGGCGAGGTGTCGGCCGGGGGCGAGCAGGCCGTCCAGTGTCGCTGGCAGGATGGCGCCGTAGGGCACCGAGACGGGCTCGAATTTCGGGGCAAGGCTGGGTGAGATGCCGATTTCGTCGGGCGTGATGCGTCCGTCCCACATTGCCCGCGTCACGCCGCCGACCCCGCCGAGGCGTCGCGCGTGCCGCACGCCGAGTTGCGGGGCGGAGAGCATGGGGAAGGCGCGTTCGAAGCCTGGTGCCTCGGCGCGGTAGCGTTCCAGGTGCCGCAGCATCAGGCGGTGGGAGATGCCTTCCACCTCGCTGAGGTCGTCCACCATCACGGCGGAGTAGCCGGCGAGGCGCGGGCCCATGAACAGCGCCACGTCGTCGCGCCAGCTGGCGAAGGCCTTGTCGAAGAAGCCGACGCTTTCCTTGCCGCGCCGCATGAAGTCGGAAAACTCGTCGGGCTTCTCGGCGCGCCAGAGCAGGTAGCGCGGCATGTCCACGCCGGCGAAGGTCCAGGACGTATTCATGCAATGGTGGATGTCGCGTTCGTCCACATCGTCGGCGAAGGCGGCGCCGGCGCGGGCGTAGAGGTCGCCATCGCCCGTCGCATCGATGGTCACGGCGGCGAGGATGGCGCGGCGGCCCTGCTTGGATTCGAAGATCGCGCCGCGCAGGGCGTTGCCTTCGACGATGGGTTCGGCCCCCCAGGCGTGGAACAGCAGCTCGACCCCGGCTTCCCGCGCCATGTCCAGCGAGGTCGCCTTGAGGAATTCCGGGCAGACGGTGGGCGAGTGGGTAACGATGCCGTGGAAGGCCGCGGTGCGCAGCGCCCACCAGGCGGCGGTGGCGGCGTCGCGCGTGCCCCAGGCCTCGCGCGGCGGGCCGGCAATGGCCTCCTCCGGCAGGCGGTCGAGCAGTTCCTCGGCCAGGCCGCGGATGACGAGGCGGCCGTCCCAATCGGTCATGCGGTCGATCCACACCACCAGCCCGCCGGTCGAGAGCCCGCCGAGGTGGTTGTGCCGCTCCATCAGGATCACCCGCGCGCCGAGCCGCGCCGCGGCGATCGCCGCCATCGTGCCGGCCGGGCCGCCGCCCACCACCAGCACGTCGCACACCGCGTGCACGGGGGTTTGGCGCGCGGCCTCCGCCACCGTACGCCCGGTCGGTGGGCGGGGCGTGCGCGGGGTGGGCTGGAAGACCTCCGACTGGAAGATCAGGCGCCCGCCTTCGGCGGGTTTCGGCGTATCGCTCATGCGGCGACATTAGCCGCCTTCCCTGGCCCTGTCGTGCCGCCCTACAGTCGTTCACCAGTATCTGCCGAGGTGCCATGCGGAACCTGTTGAGCGCGACCGACCAAGAACGCCTGTTCGCCCTGCTGCGGCAGCGCCTGGCGCGCGCCGTGACGGTGGAGGGCGTGGGGCTGATCGCGCTGGCCGAATCCGAGGAAGCGCCGCTCTGCGACGTCGTGGCCAATGCGCGCGCGGTTGAATTCCTGATCCAGCCCGCGATTCGCGACGGCGATTCGGCCTTTGCCGATGGCGTGCTGGATTTCGTGATCGCGATGGCCGAGGCGCCCTTGCCCTGCCGGCGCCTCGCGCTCGGCGGGCTCGAAATCCGGCGCAACGATCCGCGTGGCTTCGAGATCCTCACGCCCTTCCACCGCTTCGCCGGCGATCTCGGCACGGGCGTGGTGCTGCAATGGCTGCGCGGCAATTCGGCGGGGCGGCCTGGCACGGCGCTGGCGCCGCTCGCCCATACCGGCAACATCGTGCAGTTCCACATCGGCCGACATCGCAGCAGCGTCGATGCCGAGGACGGGATCGACCGCTTCGGCCTGGAACAGCAAGGCGATCAAGTGCTGCTCTGGCACGAGACCCCCGCCACCGGCCTCGCCGGGCTGCTGCGCGGGCGGCCGGTGCCGGCTGGGCGGTTGCGTTACGAATACCGCATCACCGGCGCGTCGCCCCTGATGCGCCTCACCGTCAGCTTCACCGCGAGCCACGCGCTGACTGAGCTTCGCCTGTCCACCGCGCTGGATGCGCTGAGCGCCGAGGGCCTCGCCTTGGCCGAGGCAAAGGTGCAGGGCCCCGGCGGCTGGCGCCCCTTCGCCCCGCCTTCCGAGCCCGCCTTGACCATCTGGGCGGAGGCCCCGCCGGTGGCGCATGTGGCGCTCGGCCAGGCCGGATGGCGCGAAGGCGCGCCGACCGTGCATCTCCGCCCCACCGCGCCCGGAACGGTCAAGGATGTGAAGGCGGTGGCGGAGGAGGCAGGCGCGCTGCACTGGCTTGTCCTGCGCCATGGCCCTGCCGACCTCGCTGCTGGCGAGGCGTTCAGTGTCAGCGAGGACCGGCTGCTCGCCGCCGGCACCAGCGCCGAGGCCGCCGCGCAGGCGATGCTGGCGCCGGGCCTCGATGGAACGGACCTCGAACCGCTGTCCCCGTCAGGCGCGGCGTTGCTGGCGGTGGCCTCGCAACTGCTGCTGGACAGCGCCAGGGCCTATCGCGCACCGCTGGCGCCAGAGCGCCGGGCGGTGCTCGCCGACTTCTTCGACCGGCACCTGGCGGCACTGCTGGCCGGCACGCCCGCAGTCGAGGATCTGGCGCTCGCCTTGGCGGCGGTGGAGACGCGCCTGCGCGACGGGGCCGAGTTGAAAGCCACGCTCGAAGCCCTGGCGGCGCGGCTTGTCGCGGCGCAGGGCGGCCTTGGGGGCTTCGGCGCGCAGGGCTTGCCGGCGCATGCGGCGGCGATCCTGGCGCTGGCGCGGGTGGCGCGGCGCCTGCCGGACGGCCCGCCGCTGCACCCGCTGGGCCGCGCGATCCGCGCCATCCAGCCGCAGGACTACGCCATGGCCGTGGCCGGCGCCGGCACCACCGATCCCGGGCGCCATGCCGAGGGGCTCGGCATGCTCGCCCGCGCGCTCGGCGCCGTGCTGCTCGCCGTCGAGGACGCCTCCTTGCCGCTCGGCGCGGAGGAAGCCGAGGCCGTCCAGCTTCTGCACCGCCAGGCCATCGGCCTGCTGCGACCGCTGGTGCAGCCCTATGAGGGCATGCTGGAAGTGCGCGCCTCGATGCGCGGCGGCGGCGCCACGCCGGGCAGCCAGGCGGCAGTGGCGCTTGGGTTCATGGCGCCGGAATCGCTGACCATGCGCCTGCCGATCCTGGCGTGAAGCGGGCGCTGCTTGCCGCGCTGCTGCTCGCCGGCTGTGCCATCGTGCCGCCGCCGACAACGCCGCCGCTGCCCTACCCGCCGAGTGCTGCGGAGCGCGTGCTGCGCCTCGCCCGCGCCGAGTGGCAGGAATGGGGCTCGCCCGTGCGCGACGCCTGGGCGCCCGCGCCGCCCGAGATGCCCGAGAGCGCGCCGGCAAACTTCCCACGCGTGCTCGCCTATTGGCGCGCCGTGCCCGAGGATTACGGCGCCATCCCCGACAACCGCGCGCGCTACGCCACGGTGCTGGCGGGTGGCCTGCCGACGGTGCCGGTCTGGGGCACCCCCGCCTGGTCCGCCGCCTTCATCTCCTGGGTGTTCGGCGCGGCCGGCGTGGACCGTCGCGAGTTCCGGCCGAGCGCCACCCATGCCTTCTACCTCGACGCTTTGATGGCGGACGCCGCCGCCTTTCCCGCGCAGGCGCCCTTCATCCCCGAGGATCCGGCCGAGGCGGTGCCGGGCCTGGGCGATCTGGTGTGCATCGACCGCTCCCCTTCCCCCCTGCCGCACTGGACGGCGCGCCTGGCCGAGGCGGGCATCGCGCGCCCGATGCATTGCGACATCGTGGTCGGCGTCGCGCCGGGCGTGGTGGAGGCGATCGGCGGCAATGTGATGGATGCTGTCGCGCTGACGCGCTTCGCCACCGACCCGCGCGGCGTGCTGCTGCCGGCCTCGCCGGGCCGCGCGCCCCTTCTTGTCGTGATGCGCAGTCGGTTGGGCCGATTGCCGCCCTGGGGCGGTGTGCTGAACTAGAACACGATCGATCCTCTCGGATCGATCTCGTGCTCTAGAAGTGTTTGATTCTAGAGCATTCCGATCGAATGATTCCATTCGATCGGAAATTGCTTTGGCGGGAACGGCGAGCCAAGGCCGCGGAGGCGGCCGCCCGGCGCCTGAGGGCACCAAAAAACTCTACCCTCTCGGCATTTCCTGCTCGACCATGGTGGCGAAGAAGCTCGCTCCCACCGGCAGCAGATCGTCGTTGAAATCATACTGCACCGTGTGCACCGGCTGCGCGCCCTTGGCACCCGCTGCCTGGCCAAGCTTGATGTAGGCGCCCGGGCGTTCGAGCAGCATGAACGAAAAATCCTCGCCGCCCATCACCGGCGGCATGTCGCGCCGCACCTTGCCCTCGCCCAGGATGGCGGTCGCCACGCGCGCCGCCTTCCGCGCGTTCTCGGCGTGGTTGACCGTGGGCGGGTAGCCGCGCGTATAGGTGAATTCGGCGGTCGCGCCATGCGCGGCGGCGGTCATTTCCACCACCCGGCGCATCGCCGCCTCGATCATGTCCTGCACGCCGGGCGTGAGCGTGCGCACCGTGCCGGAGAGCTTCGCCTCGTCCGGGGTCACGTTGTCGGCGGTGCCGGCGTGGAACTGCGTGGTCGAGATCACGGCACTTTCCAGCGGATCGACGCGCCTCGCCACGATGGATTGCAGCGCGGTGAGCATCTGCGCGCCGATCATCACCGGATCGATGCCGGCATGCGGCCGCGCCGCATGGCCGCCCTGGCCGCGGATGGTGACGGCGAAGCGATCGCTCGCCGCCATCATCACGTCGTCGCGGATATCGGCCTCGCCCAGCGGCAGGGAGGGATCGTTGTGCATGCCGTAGACCTGGTCGCAGGGAAAGCGGGTGAACAGCCCTTCCTCGACCATGATACGCCCGCCGGCGCCGCCTTCCTCGCCGGGCTGGAAGATGAACACCACGGTGCCGTCGAAATTGCGCGTCTCGGCCAGGTAGTTCGCCGCGCCGAGCAGCATGGTGGTGTGCCCATCATGGCCGCA
>JBBSCP010000040.1:0-19388 GCA_038250135.1 Acetobacterales bacterium
CCACCAGTTCGGGCGACGCCGCCGGTGGCGCTGAAACCAGCGTCGGCCTACGGCCTTCCTCGGTCTCAGCGCCACCCGCGGAAACGCTGTCTCTGGCTGGCGTGCGGAGCATGACCATGTCGATGTTTCACCTGTCGCCCTCAAGGGTAAACTTCCGGGGGGTCGATGTCTCATGGTCATTGGCACGGAGGGCAATCGACGACAGCAATACGACCCTACTTAAGTATTTGATTGCGTCGTGAGAAGACCAACCCTCTCATCTCAGATCGAACCCGTTCAGAGTTCCAGGAATTTAGCATGAACGTGTAACCCATGGAGGCGCTGGTCGTTTGGACTGCAGCTGTCCTCAAAGCATTTTTGGGGGCGCCCGTTGAACAAAAGGAAGACCAATGACGATCACCCTCGATGACCTCTTCCTTCTTACATTGAAGGACATCTATTACGCCGAGCGGCAGCTGTTGAAGGCGTTGCCGAAAATGGCGAAGGCGGCACAGAACGCCCAGCTCAAGCAGGCGTTCACAGAGCACCGACAGCAGACCGAAGGCCAGGTCGAGCGGCTGCAGCGCGTCTTCGAAATCATCGGCAAACGTGCCCAGGGTAAGACCTGCGAAGCCATCCAGGGCCTGATCCAGGAGACCGAGGAACTGCTCGAGGAGGCGAGCGAACCCAGCCCGGTTCGCGATGCAGGCCTGATCGCATGCGGCGGGGCGGTGGAGCACTACGAGATGGCCCGCTACGGCTCGCTGCTCGCCTGGGCCGAGGTGCAGGGGAAGGACGATGTGGCCACCCTGTTGCGCGAGACGTTGGAGGAAGAAAAGGCCGCAGCGTCAATGTTGCACAAGATGGGCAGCACCACGATCAACGCCGAAGCCCGCGCGGCCGCATGACCGGCGCGTGACCGGCGCACCGACGCGCGTCGGTCACGCATTTTAGGGAGGAGGTCATCATGGCACCGCGTCCGACCTGGCAGGGACACCTCAGGCTTTCACTCGTCGCATGTCCGGTCGAGATTTATCCGGCCACGACATCCGCGCATGACGTGCGCTTTCACCTCATCAACCCCAAGACCGGCAACCGCATCCGCACCCAGACCGTGGATCCGAAGACCGGCGAAGTCGCGCGCAGCGATCTCGTACGCGGCTTCGAGGTCGAGCGCGACCGCTACGTGTTGCTGACCGATGAGGAGATCCGCTCGGTGCGACTGGAGAGCACCCGGACGCTGGATATCGAGCGCTTCGTCGAGGCCGCGAAGATTGACCGGATCTGGTGGGATTCGCCCTATTACATGGTGCCCGATGGCAAGGCCGGCATCGACGCCTTCAACGTCATCCGCGCCGCCATGGAAGCCGCCGGCCGCATCGCGCTTGCCCGCCTGGTGATGGGCACGCGGGAGCGGATCGTGGCGATCGAGCCGCGCGGCCGCGGCATGCTCGTGACCACGCTGCGCTCGCATGACGAGGTCCGCGATGCCGCCGAGATCTTCGATGACATTCCCAAGGGCCGCACCGACAAGGGGATGATCGACATCGCCGGACGCCTGATCGAGCAGCAATCCGGCGTCTTCGATCCGAGCGAATTCAACGACCGCTACGAGGACGCGCTGCGGGCGCTGATCCAGGCCAAGCAGGATGGCGGCGATGGCGGCGTGGCCGCGGCACCCCCGCCGCAGGACAATGTGATCGACCTGATGGAAGCGCTGCGCCGCAGCCTGGAGGCGAAGCAGCCGGCAAGCCAGGCACCCGCCGCGCGCAAGACCAAGAGTGCCAAGGCAAAGCCCGAGCCCGAGCCCGTGCCCGCGCCCAAACCCCGCCAGCGCCGGCGGGCGGGGTGAGCACCGACCGGCTCTCGGCCTATCGAGGCAAGCGCGACTTCGCCCGCACGCCGGAGCCAGCCGGCACGACCGGAACCAAGGACCAGCGGTTGTCCTTCGTCGTGCACAAGCATGCGGCGAGGCGGCTGCACTACGATCTTCGGCTGGAATGGCACGGCGTGCTGAAATCCTGGGCCGTGACGCGCGGTCCGTCGATGGACCCGCATGACAAGCGCCTGGCCGTCGAAGTCGAGGATCACCCGATCGACTACGGCACCTTCGAGGGCTTGATTCCGCCGGGCGAATATGGCGGTGGCGTGGTGCAGATCTGGGACGCCGGATATTGGGGGCCGCTCGACCCCGGCAGCGTTGACAACGACCTGAATCGCGGAGAGTTGAAATTCGTGCTCGCCGGGGAGCGGCTGCGCGGCGGCTTCGTCCTGGTGCGAATGAAGCCCCGGCCCGGCGAGAAGCCCGGCCAACCCAATTGGCTGCTGATCAAGGAGAAGGACAGCCAGGCCAAGCCCGGCGAGGGCGACGCAGTGCTGCGGGCCGAAACCTCGGTGCGCAGCGGGCGGACGATGGATCAGATCGGGGCGGGGCAGCCGGCGTCGGCAACAAAACCGGCCAAGGCCGCCGGACCGCCCCTGCTTGAACCCGCGGCGATGCCCCGTTTCGTCGACCCGCAGCTCTGCCGCCTCGTGACCGTCCCGCCCGGCGGCGAGGGCTGGCTGCACGAGCTGAAGCTGGATGGCTACCGCATCCAGCTTCGGGTCGAGCGCGGTCACGTCACGCTGCGCACCCGCACCGGCCTCGACTGGTCGGCGCGCTTTCCAGCCATCGCCGAAGCCGCGAGTTCGTTGCCCGACGGGCTGGTGGATGGCGAGGTCGTCGCGCTCGACCAGAAGGGCGCGCCGGATTTCAACCTGCTGCAGGCGACGCTCGGCCGCCAGGCCAGCGCGCCGCTGGTCTTCTTTGCCTTCGACCTGCTGCATGATGGGCGGGCGGACCTGCGGGCCTTGCCGCTCACGCAGCGAAAAGCCGCCTTGCGGGCGCTGATCCGCGTCGATGCCCCCGCGCTGCGCATGCTGGAGGGCTTCGACGCACCGGGCGACGCCGTGCTGGCATCGGCTTGTAAGCTCGCGATGGAGGGGATTGTCTCGAAGCGCCGCGACAGTCCCTACCGCTCGGGCCGCGGCGATACCTGGACCAAGGCGAAATGCCGTAACCGCGATGAATTCATCGTGGGCGGCTGGACGGTGGCGAAGAAGGGCCGGGGCATCGGCGCCCTTCTCCTGGGCGCGATGCGCGAGGGCAAGTTGGTCTACCAGGGGCGGATGGGCACGGGTTTCGCGCGCGGCACGGCCGAGGCGCTATTGGCATCGCTGAAGCCGCTGCAATTGCCGACGTCGCCCTTCGCCCCGCCAAAGCTCGTCCGGGTCGACGACGTGACCTGGGTCAAGCCCGTGCTGGTGGTCGAGGTCGCCCATGGCGGCACGACCGAGGACGGGCTGCTGCGCCATGCGAGTTTCCAGGGCGTGCGGCAGGACCAGCCCGCTAAGTTGGTCACGGCACCGCCCAAGCCCGCCGCGCCGCCAGCTGGGCCAGGTCGCATGACCCGTCCCGAGCGGGTGCTGTGGCCAGCCACGGCCGACACCCCGGCCCTCACCAAGGCCGACCTGGCCGCCTATTTCACGCGCTTCGCCAATCGCATCCTTGCCGATGTGGCCGGCCGGCCGCTCTCCGTGGTGCGGGCGCCCGATGGGCTGGGCGGCGACACCTTCATGCAGCGCCACGCCATGGCCGGCCAGTCGCCGCTCATCGGCAGCGTCGCCATGCCCGGCCAGAAGCGGCCCTTCATGCGGATCGACGACCTGCCGGGGCTGCTGGCTCTGGCGCAAATGTCGGTGCTGGAGCTGCACGTCACCGGCGCCCATGCCGATGCGCCGGAGATTCCCGACCGGCTCGTCTTCGACTTCGACCCCGCGGAGGGCCTCGATTTCGGCGCGGTAATCGACGGCGCACAAATGCTCCGCCGGCGCCTGGCGCTTGCCGGCTTGCAAGCCTTCCCCCGGGTCACGGGCGGCAAGGGCGTTCACCTCGTCGTACCGCTGGCGTCGCCCAGGCCGGGTGAGAATGCGGGCTGGCCGGAGGCGAAGCAGTTCTGCCGGCTGCTCTGCGCGATGCTTGAGCGCGACATGCCTGACCGGTTTACGACCAATATGGCGAAGCGCGCGCGCGAAGGGCGGGTCTTCCTGGATTATTTGCGCAACGATCTGCTTTCGACCGCGGTGGCTACCTGGTCCCCGCGCGCCCGCAGCGGAGCCCCGATCGCCCGGCCACTGAGCTGGGCGGCGCTGAAGACCGGGCTTTCCCCGAATGGCCTGAAGCTCAACGCCGCGCTCGCTGACCGGCTGCCACCAGACCCGTGGAAAGGCTTCGGCGCCGCACGTGCGCGGCTGGCAGACGCGATTAGTGTCGTGACCCGGGCGTGACACCTGGCGTACGTGCGGGCTGAAGCCCTGCTGATGTGGGCATCGCCGGATGTCACAGGGACACTGGAAAATCCTCGTTGTGTCGGCACTGCCAGTGACGGTTCAAGCTGACGAGAAACTTCAGCTCGCCGCCGCCATGCGTCAATCACACAGGCGGGGAATTCCCCGCGCAGCAGTGCGGCGTTGACGTGAACTGCCGCATGGCTGAACCAACTCGCGCCGGCCGCTGATTTGATTTATGTGCCGGCGAGGCGGCATCCCAATACATTGTGATTTGATAGTGAAATGAACCTGGTCGCGCTCCCCATGGGCGCGTGGCGCTCATGGGGAGGCGTGGTTTTAACGAGGACAGGTCGAATTCAGACTTTCTCGCCTGCCGCAGTCTCCAGCGCAACAGAGAGTTCCTGAACGCTTTCGGCGCGCTTGCCCTCCACGCGCCCGGCAATCCGCCCTGTCTCTCCGGCGATGGTGATCATGATCTGGCAGATCGCGGCTCCGTCGAGCTTCTCGGCCTGGAGCAGGCGCCGCAAGCGCTCCAGATTCGTCCTCAGCCCCTTGACGCCGGAGACCTCGACCGTTTCCAGATGCGCCTCCCAGGCTTCGATGTTCCGGATGGCAGCGGCTGGCGTCATTGCGGAGGCACCTGAAGCAAGGGCTTTGAGCGTGGCGGCGAATTGAGCGGGCATTTGGATTTCCTTCGAAATGGCGCCGGACCTGAATGGCCGACACCGGGCCTGAACGTGCGCGCAGCGCGATGGTAATGCCGGAACAAAAAACTTAATGTCATCAGCTGCGAGCAGGGCCGCAAACGGCGGCGCGGAACAGCGGCGCACGGCCGAAGGAAGGTGACCTCGGGCCGCGCGCGCACCGTTGATTATGACGCTGCCGATCAGATCACTATGCCAGATCAACCCACCCCATCTGTTGACGCAGAAGCGCCACTGAACATGAGAAAGGTCGCGCCCCGGACAACGAAACAGCCGCCGGGCCATCCGGACTGGCGGCTGCCTTCGTCATTTCCCGACGGCGATCAACGCCGGTCGGTCAGGTTCCCCGGTCGAGCACCACTGACATTGGTACCGGCTGCGTCGTCCAGCGCGCGCGAGGCCGCAGTCCCGGGCGGGTTGCTGGTGGGGCTGTCGGTGTAGTGCTTGCGGGCGCCCGAGACGTTTGTACCGGTCACGTCGTCCACCGCTCGGCTGGCCGCGGTGCCGGGCGGATTGTGCCGCTCGTTCTCCGGCCTGGCGCCGGAGACGTTAGTGCCCAGCACGTCGTCGGTAGCACGGCTGGCCATGGTGCCCGGCGAGTTGTCCGCGGTGCCGTCCGGCGAATAGCCGGTCCAACCGCCCGCGCGGTATTCGCTTGCACGTGCAGTGTGATCCACCGGCCCATGTGCGTTCATGATCTCCTTGGCGCGGTCGATACGACTGGCATCGACGCGGACGGAGACGAGGGTTCCGCCGCGTTTCACGCCCTCGGCGTAAACATCAGCGTCGGCCTCGGCAACGCCAGCATGGGTGAGTGAGCCGATAAGGCCACCTGCCGCCGCACCGGCGCCGGCGCCGGTGAGCGCCGCCACGAGCCAGCCTGCGGCGACCAGTGGGCCGACACCGGGGATGGCCAGCGCGCCGAGGCCGGCCAGAAGGCCAGCACCACCACCAACGATGGTGCCGATGCTGGCGCCGGTGCCGGCTGCCGTTTCGTCGGGGGTCCGCGACTCGACGTTGCTCTCATTCTGGCTGCTGACGACGGAGACATGATCGCCGGAAAAGCCGGCGGCCTCGAGCGCTTGAACGGCGTTGGAGGCGGCGGCGTAGGTGTCATAAAGGCGGGCGTAGGTCTGATCGCTCATGGCGAATACTCCGTGAAGGGATGGGGTAGCCCGCCCGGATTGGGCGGGCCGTCCAGCCGAAAATCAGCGGGCCGGGGTGGGGTTCGCACCGGTCGAGTTGGTGCCCAGGGTGCGATCGACGGCGCGACCGGCGGCGGTGCCAGGCGGGTTGCCCGGCGCGCCATCCGGCGCAGTGGGCCGGCCCTCGACCCGGTCGGCCGCGCGACCGACCGCCGTGGAGGGCGGATTGACAAGCGTGCCGGCCGAGCGGGCGCCGATGGTCGCCACGCCCGCGCCGTGCGCGATGCGGCCCTGGAAATCCATCGCCACATCCCCGGCGGTGGCGCTGCGCATCGCGGTGGCGCGCCAGAAACCATTATCGTCTTTGCGCAGGTTGCTGATTGCACTGAAGCCATTGGCTTCAAGCCTCGATCGAGCCTGCCCCTCGGTGTAGCTGTTGGCGCCGGCCTCAAGCTGCGCGGCGGGCACGACCGCGTTATCGCTACGCTCGGCCGCGCGTGGCGTGGTGGTGGCGGTGCCGGAGGGCGCGGTAATCTGCGCATCGGCATTCGGGGCGATGGCCAGGCCGGCCCCCAAGCCGCCAAGCATCAGGATGCGTGCCATGTTCATGGGTAAGTCCTTTTTTCTGGCGTCATCCGCTCACGATGGCGGACTGTCATCATCAACACCGCAGGCACGAGAGGGTTGCGACGGTTCGTTCCAAGCCGACACTGCGCGCATCGCTCTCACCATGCGGGAACGCAGAGAGAGGCGCGCAGCACGGCAAGCACGGAAAGGCCGCCACCGTAGTCGCAGTTTAATGTCACGCCGCCGCGCCCGGCCCGCAAATGCCGGAGCGCCGCGGCATGCGCGGCGGCCACGGCGACAAAGATCTAGCCCCGCACGCCGTTGCCGTCCGGGGTGGCGTGATCGTCGCCAAGGGCAGTGATTGGCACGCGGCGGCCGAGGGCGATCTCGCAGGCCACCTGCACCAGCGGTGTGGCGACCGGCCGGCGTAGTCCGCTGCGGTCGGCCGGATCAACCCCCGCGACGTGGAAGTAGCGAAGCGCGATAACTCAAAGTCAGCGGATAGTGCAGTAGGCCAGCCGACGCCAAATCACCTTGGATCCGTACGCGCTCGTCCCCGCCTGTCGCGGACAAGGCGCGGGTCAGCCCATCGAGGCCGCCGAACTGAAAGCCGAGCTGGCTGGTGTAGGCGGCGCAGGCGGTGAGCCGGCGCAGCGGATCGCTCGGCAGGGTAGCTTCCGGCAACCCGTCCATTGTCGGCGTGAAGGGCCGGCGCATTCTCCCGTTGCGTGTCATGTAAGGAAAATCCTGCCACCAGAGCACAGGGACCGCCGGGCGCAACTGATGGATCGCACGCGCTGTCAGCACGTGGTCGACATGCGCCCCGATCGCCTGCGGCGCCAGAAGCAACGTCGGTTGCAGCGACGATAGCAATCCGGCGATGGCGGCCGATGCCGCCTGATCGGTCGTGTCATCCTCGCGGATCTCTGCGAAAAGCTCGGCGGCTGAAGCGTAACCTCGGTGCGGCGCCTCGCGCAGCCCAAGCCAAACCGGCCGCGCGCCGAGCGCTTTGCAAGCGACAAGATCCTCTGCCCGGCGCAGCGCCATATAGTCGGCATCCGGTGAGAGGCCTTTGTCGGTCTGGCACGCCAGGGCGAAACCGCTTGGCCCGGGGACCGAGGCAGTGAACAGAGTCGCCAGCACCACGGTCCAGCCCTGATCGACCAAGCAAGCCAGGGTGCCGCCGGCCGAAAAGGCGGCGTCGTCCAGATGCGGCGACAGGGCGAGAGCGACCCCCATCAGAGCAGATGCGGCTGGGCGCGAAAGCGACAGGCGTCACGCATTAGGGTGGAGTTGAAATCGCAGTTTGGCGCGGTGCCCCGCAGGCTCTCGTACACCGCGAGGATCTGCCGCCCGACCGCTTCCCAGCTGTAGACCCGCCGGCATTCCTCCAGTGCGGCGGCCGCGAGCCGCGCGCGCAGCGGCCCGTCCTCGATCATACGACGCAGATTGGCCGCCAACCCGGCGACATCGCCCGGCGTGCTCAGCAACCCGTTCTGATCGTGACGCAGGCAGTCCACCACGCCGACCGCGGTGCAAGACACCGTCGGCAGGCCGCTCGCCATGGCTTCCAGCACCGTGTTGGAAAAGCCTTCTGCATAAGTTGGCGAGACGAAGGCGTCGGCGTCGCGGTACACCGACGGCGTGGCCGCGTAGTCCGCATAGCCGGTAAAGGCGATACCCAGGCCGAGCTCTGAGTCACGAGTCCGACAGGGTTCGAGGTCAGGCCCGATACCGCTGATCGTGGCGGAGAAACGCACGCCCTGAGCGCGCAGCAGATCAAGCGCTTCGATGAAGTCGAGGGCGCCTTTCCGCCGGTCGACGCGACCGTGATAAAGCAGCCTTACCGGGTCGGCGGCCGCGACAGGATGGCGGCCCGGCGAGGGATGGAACTGCTGGACGTCAACCGCGCCAGGGACGATCGTGAACCGATCGCGCTGCACGCCAAGACGTTCGACAACTTCCGCGGCAAAGCTCTCGCAGCCGATCAACAGCCGGTCGGCGCGCTCGAGCACATGCAGCATCGCGTGTCGATGTGTCTCGCAGCAGGAACCAACCCAGTGGCCGTCGCCGCCCTGGATGGAGACCACTGTCGGCACGCCGATCCGCTGCGCGGCCAGCAGCACGGCCCAGCCATTCGGGTAGCCGTACTGCGCATGCAGGATGTCGAACGGCGCGCGCATGTGCTCTGCCAGGATGGTGTCCACCATCGCATCTATGTCGCGTTCGAAATCAGCGCCGCCCGGCTCGGCGAATGCTTCCTCGCCGAAGGATCGCAGTCCCACCACCCGCACGCCAGGAACCGGTGGGGGTGGCCCCCCGCCATAGATCTTTGTACCGACTGGATCGCCGCGGTATTGGCTGACCATGGTCACGTCGTGCCCAGCGTCAACCAACAGGCGAAGCAGGTTCAACGCATAGACACTCATGCCGCTGATGGCCGGGAAGAAGCGGCGGGAGAGAAAGAGGATTCTCATGCCGGCCGGCCTGTGGCGCGGCAGGCGCGTAACCATTCCAGTGAACGCGGGACCATCTGGTCGGCCCGGTGGCTCTCGCGCGACAGTTCGACGCAGACCAGGCGCTTGAAGTCGATCGCCTCCAGCGCGTCCAGGCAGGCGGGGATGTCCATATCGCCTTCGCCGAAGGGCAGATGGACGTGAATCCCGCGGGCCATATCCTCGATCGCCACGGTGCCAAGCTCCGCCGCGAACTCCCGCAGCGCCTCCGGTGGCGTGCGCTCCTGCGTCACCAGCAGGTGCCCCAGATCAAGAGCCAGGCTCAATCCAGGCAACTCGCGCCGCAGCAGCGCCCAATCGTCAACCGTTTCCACGAGCATCCCCGGCTCAGGCTCCAGGGCGGCCGTGATGTCGCGTCGGGATGCGTGCTCCAGCACCTCCATCAGCCCCTGCCGAAGCCATGCTGCGGCGTTGTGCGGCGTGACCCCAGGGCGCGGCACGCCGGCCCAGAAAGACACCGCTTCGGCGCCCAGGATGCTGCCAATGTCGATCGCCCGCCGCAGAAATTCGACGCGACGGCCGCGCCCTTCGACGCTCGGCGAGAGCAGCGTCGGCTCGTGTTTGACGCGCGGATCGAGCACGTAGCGCGCACCGGTTTCGATCACGCACCCCATTCCACGCGTCGCCAGGTCGCGTGCCAAGGCCTCTGCGCGTTGCTCCCAGCCGGGCTCCAATGGATCGAGGTGGTGGTGGTCGAGTGTCAGGGCGACACCCTCATAGCCGGCTTCCGCAATGATCGCGACGGCGTCGGCCAGCCGATGATTGGCGGCGCCGTTGGTGTTGTAGGCGAAGCGGAGGGTCATCGGTCATTCGCCTCGCGATGCTGGTTCGCGCTCGACAGGCGGGCTGAAAACGGACCGGTCTCGCGGTACATCGGGTAAAGGCCGCCCACCAATCGGTCGGCGAGGGACGCGTCGAACCAGGCAGGCCCGCCAGCCCGCGCCTCGTCGGCCGGCAGCAGCCGGACACGCTTCGCACCTTCGTGCGGTGCATCGAGCAGCAGCTTGTCGCGCCGGGCCCGAAGACGCTGCACGCCGCGCCAGCCGATCCGGTGATAGCTCATTGTCTCCGCCTCGAGGCCAGGGACAATGACCTTGACCACGCGGACAGCGCCCCCAGGCGGGGAACAATCGACATAGAGCGCGGTCAACGCTGCGGCGGACAGGCGCTCGACGAGCAAAGCCAGTCTGTCCGCCGAGGCAGCGACGGCGGCGGCGGATACGGTGGACAGTTCGGACATCAGGCGGGTCCCGCGCCTGGCGAAGACGTTGCCAGACAACCGCGCGCGTAGTGCCGCGGCGTCCTGCTCCAGCCATTCGATCATCGCGGTCATGGCCCGCGGCTCTTCGTCGTCGAGCATCGCGACCGCCATTTGCCGTTCAACGTAATCGGGTGGCAAAGCGGCACGAAGCAACTCCAGTGGCCCGTGCGTTGCGGCCTTGCGTGCGCGGGATCCGCAAAACTCCAACAATGCCTTGCGCAGCGCCCGCGCACGGTCGGGATGTGCCGCTTCGCCACAGGCGGTGATTTGCATCGGCACCAGAACCTCGCCTCGATCATCGCCGACCACGTAGAGGTTCGCCATCCCGAAATCATCGGATGCAAGCTTGACGGTGACGTCGATTCCGAGATGCCGAAGATGTAGCATCAACTCCTGCACCGACGGCTCGTCCACAGCATCGGGCTCGACCACAATCCCCCGATCCAGCGCGCGGTATGAGACGACGTTTCCGTCGCGCTGCAGCGCCTCCATGATACCGTGCGCGATCGCGTGCTCAAGATCGAACCCAGCGCCGAGACCATTGGTGATCGGCATGATCAGGCTGGCCTTCTCGCCGAGCTGATACGGATAGGCCGCGACCCATTCGCGCGGCACCAGCACCGGCTCGCCGGACGGCCAGCTTTGCGCCTCGAGCCAGGGCAGCACGAGGTTCGGCGTGTAATCCGAGCCGGCGGGCAGGCACAGGGTCAGGGGATCGACCGCCCGCCGATGTCTGGACAGCTCGGCGTGGCTGCCGATGACCCGTGGTGCGGTGGCAAGGTGGCGGCCGACATGGACCTCCTCGCATAGTTCGCCGAGGGCTCCGACCTCCGCCTCCACCTCGGTGAAGCCGTAGCCGTAGCCAACGGTAGCCGGTTCGCTCGGGAGGATAAAGTTGGCCTGCACCACCGGTACACCCGTCCGGTCGAGGTGGTCGATGCGGAAGGTCGAAACCTCGGCGCCGTCCGGCATCGTGGCGCGAAATGCATCGGCTACAGCGCGCAGACCGTCGCTCATGCTGCGCTGCCTCGCGCACGCAACTCGTCGAGCGGAATGTGCCGCACTCCCGGGATGCCCTCCAATTGGTCGTCGAGTACGGCCAGCGCCATGGCCGTGGTGATGCCGGGCGCGTGTTCAAAAGGCGTGCAGACGGTATCGAAGTCCAGCGACTCGATCACCGCACGATAGTGTTTTGCCTCGCCGGGCGACAACGGTATCGCCTTGTGGAATGCCTTGTGTGTCGAAACCGCAACGCTTTCCCCGGCGGCGTTCTGATCTATCTTGAAGACGTCGCCGCAAAACAACATCCGGCGCGCCTTGTCGTACAGAACGGCTTGGCCTTCGTAGTGCCCGCCGATGTGCAACAGCGTCTGCCCAGGTCGGAGTTGCAGGGCGTCGTCGAAGGGCCAGGTGACCCGAAAAGCCTTCGTCATGCGCAGATCATCCTTTTGGATGGCAAGGACTTCCGGCTGAAACGCGTCCTGCAATTGCCAGAGCGCGCCGTAGCCGTGGCAGTGCGAGGCCGCGAGGAAGCGTATGCCACCCAGCCGGGCGATTTCAGCCAGCATCGGGGGCGTATAATAGGGCGCCGCCTCGAAGGCGGTGTTGCCTTCGGCATGCAGCAACAGCCAACCCGTGCCGTTCAGGCCGAATGGCGGGTCGGTGGTGAAAGCCACGACGTCGCGATCAAGGGTGCGCCACGAGCCGGTCACCCGCGCCGCGACCTCGGCTTCGGTGAGGAATTGCCAGCCATCTTCCGGCAGGTCGTTGCGGGTGTCCTCGCAGACCGGACACGAACGCGGCAGGAAATGTTTCTGCCAGAAACCACAATGGCCGCAGGCCCAGGGGACTAAGGGCATCCGGCATCCCCCGCATAGGCGCGGTGGAGCAGACGCATTGTGTGCAGGTCGCGCGCCAGGCTGAACACCGCGCCGCCCCCCCCTCCGGCGACGGCGTCGGCGAAGGCTGCCATTTGGCGGTGGAAAGGCGATGCGATCGCGTCCGAAATCGGCAATGCGCGCGATGCGCCCGTCGCGTCGGTGAGCATCACGTCACCGCCTGCCGTCTGGCCCATGGTGTCACGCGCCACCATCTGTCCGCCGGCGCCGATCACCTCCAGCCGCCGCCTTGGCAGGACTTCGGGGCAATTGTAGGCTACATGCAGCTGCACCAGGACGCCGCCCGCGGTTCGGCCCATAAGCATGGCACCGTCATCAACCGCGTAATCCTGCACGCGGTTCTGGGTGAATGCGGCCACCTGCTCGACCGGTTCCCCGAGCAGGAATTCCGCCAGATCAAGTCCGTGCGGGGCCAGGTCCATCAACGCCCCGCCGCCAGCGCGGCTGGGATCCGTCCGCCAGTTGTCGCCTTCGCCGGTCATCGTCCACTCAGCGCCCAGCCAGCAGGCATAGACGATGCGGATCGCGGTTGGCACGCCGACCGCGCCGTCGCGGATGGCGTCGCGCATGGCCGCATGGGCCGGGTGGTGCCGCTGATCGAAAGCGGTGCCGAACAGGATACCCGCGCTCGATACCGCCTCGGCCATCGCCTCCGCATCCGCAAGCGTCGAAGCCATCGGCTTTTCGCAGAGCACAGGTTTCCCGGCGCTGGCCGCCGCTTCGACGATGCTCCGGTGGCAATCATTCGGGGCCGCCACGTAGATCGCTGTCACAGCCGGGTCGTTCAGCAGGGGCTCGAGATCGGCGTGTACGCCGCCCTTAGGCCGGAACCTCGCCTGTGCAGCGGCACGTGCGGCGGGATCAGGGTCGCAGACGGCGCGCACGGAGTGGCCTGAAGCCAACATCGCAGGGGCCGCATGATCACGGGCCACCCATCCGAACCCGGCGATGCCCCAACCAAGCCCAAAGGAAGGACAGGGCGCTGGGGACATCACCAGCGCTCCGGCAGGTCGAGCAATTCCCGGCGCAGTGCCCAATCGGCCGTTGCGGCGCCAGCTATGGCCTGCTCCGGGCAAGTGGCGCGCATCGGATAGGTAGCGCGCGGACCATACTCTCGCTCGTAACGTTCTGACGGCCACAAAATCCTGCCATCGTGATACAAGGGGTTGCGGCGTAGCCTAGTCCCATCACGGGACACCGCGAGTGCGCCACAGACCCGCGAGGGCGGCCTCAGTCCCGGCCCGGCGGCCACGCCGAAGGCTTCAGCCATGGCGAGCTCTGCCGCTGGCGCGCTGCGCGGCACGCGACGCTGAAGGGCCGCATGGGTAAGTTCTGCGTCGTCGTAAACTATGCCGTCGGGGAATAGCGCGGTGACGCTCGCTGCCGACATTGCGGCGCCAGGCGACAGGTTCGGCCAGTCTCGATTGTGAATATGACTGATGGCCAGCGTGCCTTGCTGGTCCGCCATGCCTCGGAGCTGCCTGAGAATCGGCCCTTTCGGTTCCAGAAAATAGAAGGCGTCGTGGCAGGCGATCAGGCCGAAGCGGCGGCGGTGATCCAGAGGCCAGGAACCCACTGCGGCGTCAAAGCATATCAGCTCCGCCTCCGGCACCACCCAGTGCCGCGCGACCCAGAGCTTGGCGAACACGACATCGGCGCCGGTGACGGCCGCGCCCTGCTGCGCCAGGGCTCGCAAGTATTGACCGATGCCGCAGGCGAGCTCGAATACGGTCGCGGGCGAAGACCAATGCGCCTCCACCAAGGCGAGACCGGCGAGGAAGGTCGGGTCGCTCCAACGGTGGGCGAAGTAATCGGCGACCGGGCCCCACGAGAGAAGCGCCATCGCCTCTCTCAGGTTCAGTGACGCCCGGTCGCGCACCAGCCGACGCAGTGCGGCCGGGTCAGCCACCGGGCCTTGCCACCAGTCATCCTGGTCGGCGAGCAGAGCGACCAGCGCGGTCTCAACATCCCCGGCATCGAGGCAGTGCAGCGCGCGGGCTGCGAGTGCCGGGCGGGAGGCCCGGGCGAACACGATGCCGTCCAGCATGGGCCAGCGTTGGCCGGCCGAGTCGCGCACCGAATGCGGCGTATCCGCCTCCATCATCGCGACAAGCCCATGGCTGCGATCACGGTCAGCTGAAACGGTCTCACCGCTCCGGCATGGATCAACTCCATGTCGTCCAGCGCGAAATCCAGGGTTGTTCTGGCCGCACGGAGGTGATGCTCGACCTGCAGGACGCGGTCGAGCGTATCGGCGGCATGAAACGCCCGGCCTTCGGGTGTATCAGCGGCCGGAAGGATTTCGCGCGACATTCTGACCTTGGCGGCCAGTTCCGGCGGCAAGTCGGCAAGAGCCTGTTCCGTGGCGCGCGTAAAAGCGGGTTCGAGTGCCTCACCGAGCAAAACTTCGCCCACAAAGCCTGAATCCGGAAGCAGCGCGTTATGCAGGTGGTGAGACAGGCCAGCCAGGAACACGGTGGCGGGGTTTGCCCCCCAGGTCGGTGCCACCAACACGCCATAGACGGCGACCATGAGGCAATGTTCGGCATGGCTTTCGGGGGGTTCGAAAAGCAGCCGGGCATGGCCTGGGCTGGTCGCGCCGGCGCGAGGCTGGGCTGCCAACTGCCCCACGAATGGAGGCAAAGGATGGCCCTCAAACGACCGATCCCCCTGCATGCTGGCGATAAGTTGCTGCAGAATGTGCTCGTCGATGGTGGTTGCGGCCTCCCGGAGTCCGCGAAGCAAGACCTCCTGCGTCTCGTCATGGGACAGGCCGACAGCGCGCAACGCCACATGGTCGAGATCGCCAAGGCGGGAAGCCGCCAACGCCTCGGCCGTCGTCTGGCGCCAGACCTCCTCGATAGGCCTTCCCCCGAGAAGCCTGGACCATGCAGTTGTGAACAGGCGCTCGGCGATGGAGCCTGGTCGCCCCGCGGAACGAATCCGCTTCAGATTGCCCAGTTCGCGCAGCACTCCCAGCAATTGCGGCCCTGGCGCTCCGGCCACTTCCTTCATTGAGGCGCACTGAGCCAGTTCAGAAGCATTGTCTCCTGTACGTGGAAGGCGTGTTCCGGATCATGGCCATTGGCCACCATTGGCGCCTTGAAGAAAACCGAAAGCTGTTCCTGCACGCCCCCTTCGCCCCGTTGTCGGGCAAGGTCCAGTACCCTTGCGATTTCCAGCGCCAGCGGGGCGGCAAGCACGCTGTCCTTGCACAAAAAATTGACCTTGATCTGCATGCGGTGCCCGAGGAACCCGGAAATATCGATGTTGTCCCAGGCTTCCTTGTCATCGCCCCGCGGGCGATAGTAGCGGATGTCGACCAGGTGATCCTCGACACGGTAGCCAAGGATGCTGTCCAGTACGTTGGACTTTGTGTTCAATTTCGATTGCAGGCAGTCAGGGTCTCGCAGCGCCTCTCCGTCACGATTGCCAAGAAGGTTGGTGCTGAACCAGCCGTCGACATGCAGGGCGCGCGCCCGCAGCGCCGGCGCAAGCACTGTCTTCATCATCGTTTGGCCGGTCTTCCCATCCTTGCCGGCTACCGGAACGTTACGCCGTCTGGCGAACTCCCGAAGCGCCGGCGCGTCGGCTGCGAGACTTGGCGTGAAGTTACCATAGGGCACGCCGCTATCGATCGCGGCATAGGCGTAGAGCATGGCAGGGCTGATGGATGGGTCGTCTCGATCCATGGCATGTTCGAATGCCTCGACCGACGCCAGGATATCGGTGGCCTCGGGCGTCCGTTCGGTCGAAGCCAGATTGAGCATCACGATGTCGTCGGCACCACTCGTCGCGCGGAACCGGTGTAGATCTGCGGCAATTGCCGCAACAGCGGCGCGGTGCCCGTTGGCTTCATGCTTGTTGGCGCCTGCGATGCCGCGGCAGAATGCGCCGCTGCCGATCGCCGGCCACGGGCGGATCGCGGCCAGCGCCTCGCCTGTCGCCGTCCGCTGCGCGTCGTTGAGGACGCCATGTGTTGCGGCGGCAGCCGACAGGTCCGAAGCATCGAGATCCCATCCCCCAAAAACCATGTCGCGATAGTCCGCGAGGCCGGGAGTGGACAGATTTGCGAGCGGTAGCCCCTGAAATTGGTTGTCGCCCCGCCGGATCATCTCGATTCCTGCGATGGCTGTCGTGGCCACTGCGCCACCAATACCCACTATCGTGACGCCTAGGCGGCGTTCCGTTCTCGTGACCGGCATCAGCCTGATTGCCCCAATTGTTGTCGGTACAACGCCCCTTCAGGTTCCGGGTTGCCAGGTGGATGCCGGCAGATCGTTATCCGGTCGAATTTTCATGCGGATGTACGGCGTTGGGTCCGCCGGGTTGCAAGGCGACGCAGGTCTCGCAGGGGACGCCACGCGTCGGTCACGCCTTCAATGCGTCCCACGCGCCCCACGATTGATCCGGTCGGGGTGCGTGAATACTTCGAAGCCGCCATCGCGTGCGACGGCGATCAAGGTAATGCCACAGGCTTCCGCCGTGCGGACGGCAAGCGCCGTCGGCGCCGAGATCGCGACCATGACCGGCGCGCCGATCCGGGCCGCCTTCTGCACCAACTCCACCGACACGCGGCTGGTGAGCGCGATCAGGCCTGTCGCGCCATTCACGCCGCTGCGCGCGAGTTTGCCTGCCACCTTGTCCAACGCGTTATGGCGGCCGACATCCTCGGCGACGGCGAGAAGACCATCACGCGGCCGCCAGAAGCCAGCGGCGTGGATGGCGCGCACCTCGCGATTCAAGGCCTGCGCGTCACTCAAGGCCGACATCGCGGCGGTAACGTCGCTGGGCCATAGCGATAAGGTAGCGGTCACGTACGGCAGTTCGCGCGCCACGTCCTCAAGCGCCTGAAGGCCACACAGCCCACAGCCCGCGGGTCCTGCCATCGCGCGGCTGCGCCGAACCAACCGCGCTCCGGCGGCCGCGGACAGGTACATGCGGATCTCAACGCCGAGGGGGCCGCGCGCCATGACCTCCAGTTCCTCGATCGATGCCGGCGTGGCGATGACGCCCTCGGTCAGCGAGAAGCCCAGCGCGAAATCCTCCAGATCGGCCGGGGTCGCCATCATGACGGCGTGGGTGGCACCGTCATAGCTGAGCGCGATGGCCGTCTCCTCGGCCAGGACACGGTGGCCTTGTTCGAACGAGGCCTCGGCAAAGCCGAGCCGGCCATGCGTGGTCAGCGGAGCGGGCAGAACCCTCATGGCGCCCGGCCGCGGCAAAGCCGCACGGGTATGGACTTCGCTGCTGGAACCTTGCTTCGCTCGGCGTGATGCCAGAGCGGGATGAGCGGGTTGCATTCCGGAAAATAGGCAGCGCAACAGCCGGTGGGGATGTCGTACAGCACCACGCGCAAGCCCTTTACACAGCGCGTCAGGCCGTCATCGACCGCCGTTGTCATATCGACGGTGTCGCCGTCTGCGAGGCTGCGGCCGGAGGCATCGTGACGGTTCATGAACACCACCATTCGCGTGCCGCTGACGCCACGGAACCGGTCCTCGTAACCGTAGATGGTCGTGTTGAACTGATCATTCGAGCGGATGGTGATGAGTTGCAGTACGTCCGCACGTTCGAGGTCCGTCGCCAGGTCCTCCTTGAGGGAAAGCGGCACGTGAAAGTTTGCGCGGCCGCTGTCAGTCTTCCATTGGCGCTGGCGGGCCGGCAGGGGGCGGTGAAAGCCGCCGGCGAAGACGCGCTTGTTGTAGTGGCGGAACATGTCCGGATAGGTGGTCTCGATGGCGTCGCGCACGCGGCCATAATCGGCCACCCACTCGGCCCAGGGAACGCGCGGGTTGGGTGCCAGCACGGATTGGGCGAGGCCGGCGATGATGGCAGGTTCAGACAGAAGATCGGTGCCCGCCGGTGCCATGACGCCATGGCTGGCGTGGATCTTGGCCATGGTGTCCTCGCAGGTGACGGATTGCGGCCCGCTCGCCTGCTCGTCCAGTTCGATCCGCCCCAGGCAGGGCAGCAGGAACGCGACCTCGCCGTTGATGAGGTGGCTGCGGTTGAGTTTCGTTGCGACCTGCACCGTCAGGCGCATCCGCGGCCAGGCCGCCTCCATCGCCGCTGTCTCGGGGACGGCGCGGATGAAGTTGCCGCCGAGGCCGAGGAAGGCCCGCACGGTGCCGTCGATGATCCCCTCGCACGCCTCCACCGTGTTCATGCCGGCGTCGCGTGGCGGCTCGAAGCCGTATTGCTCGGCCAGGCGATCGAGGGGCAGGAGTTCCGGCTTTTCGGTGATGCCGACTGTGCGCTGGCCCTGCACATTGGAGTGGCCGCGCACCGGTAGCACTCCGGCACCAGGCTTGCCGACATTCCCGCGCAGCAGCAGAAGGTTCATCACCATTCGGACGTTCTCGACACCTGTTCGGTGCTGCGTCAGCCCCATCCCGTAAATGGCCATTGCCGAAGACGCGCCCGCGTAGGTCGCGGCCGCCTGCTCCAACGCCGTTTGTTTGAGACCTGACCGTGCCTCCAGGTCCGGCCACTTCGCGGCGCGGCAGGCTGCCGCGAACGCCTCGAACCCGTGGGTGTGCTCGGCGATGAAGGCGTGATCGAGCCACCGGCGACCGCTGGCTGCGTCATCACCTTCGATCAGGGTCTTGCACAGGCCCATGATGGCGGCGATGTCGCCACCCGCTTTCACCTGGTGATAGGCTGAGGAGATCCGAGTCTCAGCCAAGCTCAGCATCTCAACCGGCGCCTGTGGATTGGTGAAGCGTTCCCAGCCGCGCTCCCGCAGCGGGTTGAACGTGATGATCGGCACCCCGCGCCGCGACGCGGCCTGGAGCGGGTGGAGCATGCGCGGCGCGTTCGTCCCGACATTTTGCCCGAAAGCGAGGATGCAGGCGGTCTTTTTGAAATCATCCAGCGTGACGGTGCCAACGGGAGCACCTATCGCCTCGGGCAAAGCGACGGATGTACTTTCGTGGCACATGTTGCTGCTGTCGGGCAGGTTGTTGTGCCCGTAAAGTCGCGCAAAG
>JBBSCP010000041.1:0-18994 GCA_038250135.1 Acetobacterales bacterium
AAGTTCGAGGCGTGGATGGCGCAGTCGATCGATTTCGCCCGCCGCCACCCGACGCATGGCGAGGCCATCGTCTGTGTGAATGCCTGGAACGAATGGGCCGAGGGCGCGACGCTGGAGCCCGACGTGCATTACGGCGCGGCCTATCTCAACGCATTGGCGCGCGCCGTCTTCAACGTGCCCTCGCAACACAAGGATGGGCGGCACAAGCTGCTGATCGTGGGGCATGACGCGCATCGCAACGGCGCGCAGATGCTGGCGCTGAACATGGCGCGCACCTATCGCCGGCAGTTCGGCCTCGATGTCGCGATCCTGCTGCGCCAGGGCGGCCCGCTGCTCGACGCCTATCGCGAGATCGGGCCGGTGCAAGTGGTGGGGGAGGGCGAGGCCGCGCTCGGTACGCAGTTGCGCCGCATGAGCGAGGCCGGCTTCGCCCAGGCGCTCGTCAACAGTACCGCCAGCGGTGCTCTGGTCGAGCCGCTGAAGCGCGCCGGCTTCCAGGTGCTGACGCTGGTACATGAGCAGCGCCGGCTGATCGAGGCCTTTGACCTCGGCGCCGCGGCGGCGTCGATCTCGCGCCTGTCGGATCATGTGATTTTTCCTGCCGCGATGGTGCGTGACCAGTTCCTGGAGGTGGCGGGGCCGGCGCAGGGAAAGGTGGAGGTGGACCCGCAGGGGCTGTACATGTCGCGTCTCGCCACGCTGCCGCGCGGCGATGGCGGGCTGCGCGCGGAGCTCGGCCTGGCGCCGAATGCGCGGCTGATCATCAATGTCGGCTATGCCGATCTGCGCAAGGGCATCGACCGCTTCATCGCCACCGCCATTGCCGTATGCGCGCAGCGGCCGAACGTGTACTTCTTCTGGGTCGGCGCGCCGGCGCCGGAAACGCAATGGCACCTGCCGGATGTGGCGCAGGCCGGCCTCGCCGGACGCATCCGCCTGATCGGTCATGTCGAGGATGTGTCGCGCTGGTACGCCGCGAGCGATCTGGTGTTCCTGACCTCCCGCGAGGACCCTTTCCCCTCCGTGGTGATGGAGGCGCTGGCGGTCGGGTTGCCGGTGGTGGGCTACCAGGGCACGGGCGGATGCGACGCGCTGATCGCCCGCCACGGCAGGCTGGTGAATGCGGCCAACCCGATGGCCGCGATTCGCGCGATCGGCGAGTTGCTCAACCTCGCCCCCGCCATCGCCGAAGCGGGCGCCCTGGCCCGGCGAGAAGAAATCCGGCGCGACTTCCAGTTCGACTCCTACTGCTTCCGCCTTTTGCAGCGCCTCGACCCCACGGTGCCGAGCGTGTCGGTCGTGCTGCCGAACTACAATTATGAGCGCTACCTCGCGCTGCGCCTGGGCAGCATCTTCGGCCAGTCCTTGCCGGTGCTGGAGGTCATAGTGCTCGACGACGCCTCACCCGATGGCTCCGTCGCCGAGATCGGTCGCATCTGTGCGCGCGAGGGCCGCGACATCCGGCTCGAGGTGAATGCGGTGAATACCGGCTCGCCCTTCCCGCAATGGCGCAAGGGGCTGCGCCTGGCCAGGGGGGAGTATGTATGGATCGCGGAAGCCGACGACGTGGCCGATCCGCGCCTGCTCGACACGCTGGTGCGGCGGATGCACGCGACCGGCGCCGTGCTCGGCTTCTGCGACAGCAGCCAGATGGACGAGGAAGGGGATCCGCTCGGCGCCAGCTACAAGCCCTATGTCAATCAGATCCGGCCCGGCGCCTTCGACCAGAGCTTCGTCATGGAGGGGCCGGAGTTTCTCGCCAGCTTCCTCGCGGTCAAGAACGTGATCCTCAACGTCTCGGGCGTGGTGTTTCGGCGAGAGGCGCTGCTTGCCGCGATGGAGCAGGTGGGGGCGGAGCTCGATGGCATGGGCGTGGCGGGAGATTGGCGGTTGTATGCCGAGATCTGCGCCGGCGCCGGGCGCGTGGTCTATGAGGCCGCGGCGCTCAACGCGCACCGTCGCCACCGGACCAGCGTGACGCATGCGCTCAAGGCCAGCCGCCACCTGCGCGAGATCGCCGACATGCAGGCGCTGGTTGCCACGCAGGTGCCACTCAGCGAGCAGACCCGCGCGCAACAGGCAGCGTTCCTTGCCGAGGCCCGCGCCTATCTAGGCCTCGCCGAGACACAGCTGGATGTGGCGGCCTGAGGGGGGGGGAACCCTTCGGCTGCTTGCCTGACGATCGGGCTCGGCCGGTCCGTCACCGCTGCCAGCCAGGCCGGCGGATTATAGGAGGGCGAACGCCAGGCGAACAGGAACCCGTTGGAATAAAAGCGATCCCGGCCCGGGAAGGTGTCGTTCTCCAGGATGAAGGCGAAGCTGCCGGCGGGGTCGGTCGTGCGTTCTGGCGCCGTGGGCGGTGTGCTGCGCTCCTGCGCCGCCAACGGATTGGCGCCGAGCATGCCCAAGCCAAGCAATGCTGCACGGAGGATCTTCACCTGGGCCAGGGGTTGGGCAACCTTCAGGCGGAGGGGGCGGAGAGAGGGGCCGAGGGCAGGCACGCCAGCACCGCGGCGGCCGCGGCGCTGCTCGGCAGGCCTTCTGGCGGGCGGAGCTTGCCGAGCACCTCGGCGAACCCCCTGCGCTGCGCGGTGCCGGCCTCTGGCGATGTCAGCAGGGTGAACAGGCCCTCGGCAAGCGCCTCAGGGGTCGCGGCCTGTTGCAGGAATTCCGGCACTACGGCGCGCTCGGCCAGCAGGTTCACGAGGCTGGCGAAGGGCACGCGCACCAGGCGGCGGACGATGGCGGCGGTGATCGGATTGACCTTGTAGGCAATCAGATGCGGCACGCCGGCCACCGCCATTTCCAGGCTCGATGTGCCGGATTTGATCAGGCCGGCCTCGGCCGCGGCGAAGGCGTCGTGCTTCTCGGCGAGGTCCGTCACCAGGATCGGCTGCGCCGGCCAATCGGCACTGCCGGCGCGCACCGCTTCCGCCACGACGGCGCTGACCGGCAGCACGGGGCGGAGGCCCGGCACGCGCGCTTCCAGCAGGCGCAGCGCTTCGCCGAACGCCGGCAGCAGACGCTTCACCTCGGAGCGGCGGCTGCCGGGCATGACGATGAGAACGCGTTCCGCCGCGCCGAGGCCATGGGTGGCGCGAAAGCGCGCGGCATCGCCAGCATCGACGCCACTTTCCAGCACCGGGTGGCCGACGAAGCGCGCCGGGATGCCTGCGGCCTCGAAGATCACCGGCTCGAAGGGGAGAAGGCAGAGGATCTGGTCGACTCGCGTCTTGATCTTGGCGACGCGCCCCGGCCGCCAGGCCCAGATCTGCGGCGCCACGTAATGCACGATCGGGATGCCAAGCGGCTTCACGCGCTCGGCGAGGCGGAGCGTGAAGCCGGGGCTGTCGATGGTGACAATCACGGTGGGCCGCCGCACGGCGATGTCGGCGGTGGTTTCGCTCAACCGACGGGCGAGGCGGCGGATGTTGGGCAGCACCTCGATCAGCCCCATCAGCGACAATTCGCGCATCGGGAACAGCGAGGGCATGCCCTGTTCGGCAAGGCGCTCGCCACCGATGCCGGCGAAGCGGAGCGAGGGCTCGCGCGCCCGAAGCGCCGCCACCAGGCGCGCGCCGAGCACGTCGCCGGAGGCCTCGCCGGCCACGATGTAGATCAGGGTCAAGCGAAGACCGCAGGGACGGGGCGCGCGACGGGGCCGCGCGGGAAGTCGCGATGGTTGCGCATCGCGCCGTGCTCCCGCACCGCTGCGACCAGCGCGGGGTCGAGCGTGGCGAAAACCCAGCCCGGCGCGTTCATGGTGCCGGCCGCCACAACGCCATCCGCCGGAAAACCGATATCAGGCGGGCCATAGACGGCGGCCTGGCCGTGATTGTCGTCCAGTGCGGCGGACCATGGCGCCTCGCCCACCGTGGGCGCGACCGCGACGTAGCACTGGTTCTCCAGCGCCCGTGCCTGCGCGCCGATGCGGACTCGGGAAAAGCCCTGCGGCGTGTCGGTGCAGGAGGGGGCGAGGATCAGCCAGGCGCCGGCCTCGGCCTGCGCGCGGACATATTTGGGGAACTCCACATCGTAGCAGATCGAGATGCCGATCCGGCCCCAGGGCGTATCGAAGACAGCGGGCGGCTCGCCCGCGCTGACGCCCCAGCACTCCGCCTCGAAGCGCGTCATGATGCGCTTGTGCTGGAAGGCCATGCGGCCGTCCGGCGCGATCAGGGGTGCCACATTCACCACATCGGCGCCGCGGCGCATCGGGAGCGTGCCTGGCAGCAGCCACAGCCCCGCGCGCATCGCCGCCATGCGCATCGTCGCGAGGATCGCTTCGGCATGCACCAACATGCCGGCCAGCTCCGCAGCCTCATCGGGCGCGGTGGTGCCGCGAAGCGCCGCACCAAGCTCGACGCAGGCATATTCCGGCAGCACGCCCAGATCCGCCTGGCCGCGCGCCTGGTCGAGCCAATGGTCGAGCTTGGCCCCGAAACCCGCGACGTCGTGCGTGCGCGTGACCGGCCAGGCGAGGAGCCCGAGGCGCAGTGAAATCACAGCCTGCGCGTCCAGAACATCAGGTCGTGGTCGCTTTCGGCGGCCTCGCCGAATATCTTCCAGCGGAACCGTACGACCAGCTCGGGCCGCCTGACATAGCCGCGGCGAGTCCAGAAGCCGTCGAGCTCGACGTAATCGGCCGGGCGGCGCAGATCGGCATCGTCGCGGATGACGCCGCAGAAGGTTGCCTCGGGCAGGCCGAGGCGACGCGCATGCGCCTCACGCTCGGCGAAGAAGCGCAGGCCCGCACCCTGGCCGCGATAGGCCGGCAACAGCACGGATTCGCCGAAATAGCAAAGACGCGCCGGATCGAGTCCGGCAGCCTGGAAGGTGGCGCGGACATCTGCCTGGCCCTCGGTCATCGGGCCGCAGGTGGCCGCACCGACCACCCGATCGCCGTCGCGGCAGATGACGATCGCCGAGCCCGGCGCGCTGGCGTAAGCGCCGAGATAATCCTGCTCAGACGTCGCGGCGCCTTCGTAGAGGTAGGGCCATTCGCGGAACACCGCGATGCGTAGCTCCGACAGCACGGGCAGCAGCGGTTGCAGCGCGGGGCCGGAAAGGGTCTCGAAGGTCAGGTGGACTGGCGCCATGGGGCGATGCATAGGGGCGCCCGCGCTTTCACGGAAGGGGACCCGCGTGGCTTGGATCGCGGCGATCGGATGGTGCTGTAGTGCCGCAAGCGATCAAGACCTGACGGAAGCGCCCGGCGCGCCTCGGGGCTGGTCGCCGCCAACATCGCCAACGTGCCGCTGACGATGCTCATTCTGGGGGTGAAGCTCGGGCGCGGTTGAGCCGCGCCGGCGTTTCAATCAGCCGATGCCCCGCACGGCTTCGTCGCGCGTCGCATACATCGCGAGGATCTTGTCGAAACCGCTGATCTCCAGCACTTCGCGCACCGGCGCCTGGGGTGCGGCAATGGCGAAAGCGCCGCCACCGGCCTTGGCCTGCTTCGCCGCCTTGAGCAGCACGCGCAGCCCGGCGGAGGAGACGTAGTGCACCTCGCTCAGGTCGCATATGACCTTCGCCGCGCCGTCCAGCAGGCCGACCAGCTTGGCCTCGGCCGCCGGCGCCGTCGCGGTGTCGAGCCGGCCCTTGAGGGCTGCCACCTTCACGCCGCCGATCGTGGTCTCCGTGATGTCCATGAAGCGTGTCCTGTTCTTCGGAATATGGTGGCTGCGGCTTATACCATCGGCGCGAAGCGCGCGATCTGGGCATAGATTTCGCGGATCGCGTCCGCCAGCGAGCGGTTCAGCTCCTCAAGGTCCGCGACCTGGTCGATGCGCGCCTGCACGCGGTCGAGTTCCTGGCCCGAAAGCAGCAGCGGGAACAGGCCCGCGGCGCGGCACAGGCCGATCAGCAGGGAATCGCGCGGGTCCGGGATCTCGTCCTTGAACAGCACGCCCATGATGCGCGCCTTCACCTCGCGCTCCTCCTTGTCGGAGATCTGCGGGTAGCGGCGCTCGGGGAACACCCAGAGGAACTTGCCCTCGACACGCTTGAGCACGCCCTTCTCCACCAGGCGCTCGAACAGCACCTCGCGGTACTTGTCGGAATCGGCAGCCAGCGTCTCAATCCAAAAGCGGCTGTCGCTGATCTCGGTGGCGGCGACGATCTGCGCCAGGGCGCGATCCTGCAGCGCATCGCCGGTCGGCGTCGGATCGACGACGTAGAGGCGCTTGGGGTCGGTGTCGATGCGGCCGTGGAGCGCGAGTTCGGCGATCACCGCGCCGGCGATGGCATAGTCGCCAGAGGGCGCCGCGCGCTCCTGCAGGCGACCGCTTTTGTCATCGAGCATCAGGAGGAGGATTTCCTCCGGCATTGTCAGCGGCATGGCGTTATCCGATCCCTCCGGCGATAGTCCCAGCCTGACGGCAGGGAAGCGCGCGGCGGCAGGCAAGTCAACGCGGCGCTTCAGACGTGGGTTGCCAGCGCATCACGCTCCTCGGCGGCGCGCAGGAAGGCGTCCAGCCCGTCCCGCACCACCTTCGGATCGAGGTCTCGCAGCACGAAGACCAGGCGCGAGCGGCGTGGCGTGCCCTCGGGCCAGGCGGCCAGGCGGCGCGGCGGGTGAAAGATCTGCTGCACGCCATGCACCACCACCGGCAGCGTCTCGCCCTTCAGGTCCAGCAGCCCCTTCATCCGCAGCACCGAGGTGCCACGCGTCATCGCCAGCATTTCGAGCCAGGTGGCGAGGCCATCCCAGGAGATCGGCCGGTCGAACTCCAGGCATAGTGCCTGGATGCTCCGGTCGTGACGATTCGGGTCGTGGTGATGGTGGTGGTGGTGCTTGCGCGCCGCGGCACCGATCCAGGTGGCGACGTCAGGCGACTTCACCGAGACGTCATAAGGCCCGAGGCCGAGCAGCGCCTCGGCCGGCACCGCGCCGGCGGTAGCGACCAGCACTGGCGCCACCGGATTCAGCGCGTGCAGCCGAGCCGTGAGGGCAGAAGCTGCCTCGGGGCCGACGAGGTCGGTCTTGGTCAACACGATCAAATCCGCGACCGCGGCCTGGCGCAGCGCCTCGACCTGCGTGTCCAGCGTGGCGTCCCCGGTCGCGGCATCGACGAGCGTCACGACGCCATCCAGTACGAAGCGATGCGCGAGCCCCGGATGGCCCATCAGCGTCTGCAGGATCGGCGCCGGGTCGGCGAGTCCCGTGGTCTCGATCACAACGCGCGCGATGGCATGGCCGGCCAGCATCCGCTCCCACAACCCGTCGAGCGCCACCACCAGATCACCGCGCACGGTGCAGCATAGGCAGCCGGCGTTGAGCAGCACCGTCTCGCCATCCAGCCGCTCGACCAGCAGGTGGTCGAGGCCGATTTCGCCGAATTCGTTGATCAGAACGGCGGTGCCGGCCATGGCGGGCTGCTGCAGCAAGGCGTTGAGCAGCGTGGTTTTGCCGGCGCCGAGAAAGCCGGTCAGCAAGGTGACGGGGATGGGCCCGCTCATGAACCGTCTGCTCTTGCGCCGTACAGGGACTTCGGGTCGGCCAAAGGCTCGGCGAGGGATTGCACCGTGCCGTCCCGCAGCGCCCAGGAGAAGCAGGAGCGTCGGCCAGTATGGCAGGCCACACCAAGCTGATCGACCAGCGCAAGCAGCGCATCGCCATCGCAATCCAGCCGTAAATCGACCAGGCGCTGCACCTGGCCCGAGGTCTCGCCCTTGCGCCACAAGGCGTTGCGGGAGCGTGACCAGTAGGTGACGCGCCCGGTCGCCAGCGTCTCCGCCACCGCGTCGCGGTTCATCCAGGCAAGCATCAGCACCTCAAGCGTGTCATGCTGCTGCGCCACACAGGCGACGAGGCCCTGCTGGTCGAAGCGAAGCGCATCGAGCAGCGCAGCGTGGGCGGCGGGGGAGGGTGTCTCGGCCATTCCGTTATACTATATCAATCGGCGTGCCGGTCCATCGGGGCCGGGTGAAGGGAAGGGCAACGGTGGCGCTGCAACAGGATGATGGGCTGGAAGCCGCGCTGGTGCGGGCCGAGGCCGGCTGCCTGGCGCGCGGTGCCCAGCTCACGCCGCTGCGCCGGCAGGTGCTGGCCCTGGTGCTGGCGGCGCGCCAGCCGATCGGCGCCTATGCGCTGCTCGACCAGTTGCGCGCCACGCGCGCCGGTGCCGCACCGCCGACCGTCTATCGGGCGCTGGATTTCCTGCTCGACCAGGGGCTGATCCATCGGCTGGAGCGGCTGAACGCCTTCGTCGCCTGCGACCACCAGCACCAGGCGCATGAACATGCGCATGACCACCAGCACCAGTTCCTGATCTGCCGCGATTGCGGCGTCAGCGCCGAGATCTGCGATTCCGGCGTGGCCGAGGCGGTTGCGAAAGCGGCGTCCCGCGCCGGTTTCCGGGTGCGGCGGGCCACGGTGGAGGTAGACGGCGTTTGCGGCAGATGCGCAGCGCAAGTCACAAATTCGTAAGCACGGAAAACTTAGTTTGTTTTAGGTATGTTGCATCTTCGAATACGTCTGGCAAAAGCGACACATGCAAGACGGCGCGGGTTTAACGATATCTGAGATCGCCGCTCTCGATCTCCTGAAGCGCCTGCGGCTGATCGATGCGCGCGTCGGCATCAAAAACAGCCGGATCGCCTTCGACGTCGCCCTGCTGTTCTACGGGGCCGGGCTTCAGGGGGCCGGGCTTCAGGGGGCCGGGCTTCAGGGGGCCGGGCTTCAGGGGGCCGGGCTCCAGGGGGCCGGGCCAGCACTGTCGGTCGATCAGATCGCGGACATGACGCAATACAGCGGCCCGACAGTGCGCCTCGTGCTCAAGCGGCTGATGAACCACGGCAACGTCGTCTCCGGCCGCCGTCTGGGCAAGACCCAGTTCTACATGCTGACCGCTGCAGGCCGCGCTGCCTTCCATGAGTATATCGCGGCGCTGGAGGCCTTCCGCGCAGGCCCTGCGCCGCCCGCCTGACCCAGAGCAATTTCCGATCAGATGGAATCATACGATCTGAATTTTTGCACTAGAATCAAGATGTTATAGAGCGCGAAATCCGTCCGAACGGACGGATAGTGCTCCCTGAACCATTTACTCTTCAGCACGAAATCCGTTCACCTTGATTCAAGGTGAACTGACGGTGCCGTAGCGTGGCAGTGATTGCAACGACTGCGCGAGGTCCGCGATCAGATCCGGCACCGACTCCAGCCCGATATGCAGCCGCACCGCCTGGCCTGGCGGCGCATTGGTCACGCGGCGGACCAGCATGCCGTTGGTCGGCAGCGCGAGGCTCTCATAGCCGCCCCAGCTCGCGCCGATGCCGAACAGCTTCAGGCCATCGACGAAGGCGAAGATCTCAGCCTCGGTGAAGCGGGGCTGGAAGACGATGCCGAACAGCGAGCAGCCGCCATCGAAATCGCGCTTCCACAGTTCATGGCCTGGCGCGCCGGGCAGGGCAGGATGGCGCACCTGATGGATCTCGGGCCGCTCGGCGAGCCAGGCCGCGACTTCCAGCGAGGCCTCGAACTGCGCCTTCAGCCGCACCGGCATGGTACGCACGCCGCGCAGTGCCAGCCAACAATCATCGGGGCTCGCGTAATGCCCCATCGCCGTGGCGCCGGCGCGCAGGATCAGGTGGTGCGCCTCGCTGTTCACGCAGACCGAGCCAAGCAGGATGTCCGAATGCCCGCCGACATACTTCGTCAGCGCCTGGATCGACACGTCGCAGCCATGCAGGAAGGGCTGGAAGGTGTGGATGCCCCAGGTATTGTCGATCATGGACACCGCCCCCTTGGCGCGCGCCACCGCGGTCAACGCCGGCACGTCCTGCACCTCGAAGGTGTGGCTGCCGGGGCTTTCCAGGTAAAGGACCTTGGTATTGGGCGTCCACAGCGCCTCAAGCCCCGCGGCGTCGATGCAGGGGTCATAGTAAACCGTCTCGATGCCCCAGCCCTTCAACAGACCCTCGGCGAGATTGCGCGCCGGGCCATAGACGCTGTCGGGCATCAGGCAGCGATCGCCCGCCTTCAGCCAGGCCATCAGCGGCGCGGCCACGGCAGCAAGGCCGGTGCCGACGATGGTGGTGTGGGTGCCGCCCTCGATCTCGCTGATGACGTCTTCGAGCGTCCAGTTCGTCGGCCCGCCCTGGGTGCCGTAGGTCATCACCCGGCCGAAGCGCTGCTTCGCATTCTCGCGCCGCGCTTCACACGAAGGAGAGAGCACGGTGGAGCCACGATGCACGGGCGGGTTGACGAAGCCATGGCTGCGCACCGGCGGACGACCGGCATGCGACATGCGGGTCGCGAAGCCGTGCTTCGGGGTGGCCGGGTTGTGATCGTCGGGCATCAGGGTGTGCTCGTCTGCTTGATGGTTTCGGGTCGGCTCGCCCATTCGGTCCAGGACCCGTCATAGACGGCGGGCTCGACCAGCCCGGCACGCAGCGCGGCCAGCGTCAGCACGCAGGCCGTGACCCCCGTGCCGCAGGAGGTGACGAGCGGGCGGGAGCCATCCGCCCCGGCCGCCTCGAACAGCCGGGCAAGTTCGGTCGGCCCCTTCATAGTGCCGTCCGCGTTGAGCAGCGTCAGGAAGGGCAGGCTCGCCGCGCCGGGCATGTGGCCGGACGGCAGGCCCTGGCGCGGCTCAGGCGCGGTGCCATCGAAGCGGCCCTTGGCACGGGCATCGAGCACCAGCGCGCTGCCACTTTCCGCGATTCGCTTGACGTCGCCGATGCCGGCCAGGCGCCGCGCGATCAGGTCGGGGACGAAGATCGCGGGCGCCACCGCCGACGGTTCGCCCGAGTCCAACGCCCGCCCCTCGGCCTTCCACTTCGGCAGCCCGCCATCCAGCACGGCGGCGCGCTCATGCCCGAACAGCCGCAGCAGCCACCAGCCGCGCGGTGCCGAGTGCATGCCCTTCTGGTCGTAGAGCACCACGCGATGCGCGTTGGAGATGCCGAGCGCGCCGATCACCTTCGCGAAGCGCCCGGCGGTCGGCACCATGTGGGGCAGGGTGGTTTCCTGGTCCGCGGCCTCGTCGATGTCGAGGAAGCGCGCACCCGGGATCCGCGCCTTGCCGAACTCAGCCTTGCCGTCGAACGGCTCGTTGGGCAAGTATTTCGTGACGTCGAGCACGATCAGGTCGGGCGTGCCGAGCTCACCTGCCAGCCATTCCGTCGAGACGATCAGTTCCAAGGGGGGCAGTTCCATCGCGCGTTCACTCCGCCAGGATGAAATGGATGCGCCGGTTCTGCCGGCCCTTGTTCTCGATCTTCGTCACCTCGACGCGCCCGATCTCGCCGGTGGCGCGCACATGCGTGCCGCCGCAGGGCTGGAGGTCCACCGGTGCCTCGATCGGCCCGATGCGCACCAGGCGGATCAGCCCCGCGCCACGCGGGGGCTGGACCGAGAGCGTGCGCACCATCTCGGGCTTCGCATCGAGCTCCGCCTCGGTGATCCACCCCGAGCCGATTTCGTGGTTGGCGGCGATCATCTCGTTGAGCTTTTCGGTGAACCAGGCGGCGGTCGGCGGCTCGGGCAGGTCGAAGTCGAGGCGCGATTTGTCGGCGCCGATCTGGTTGCCGGTCGCGTAGATGCCCGGCAGCAGGCTGCACAGCAGGTGCATGGTGGTGTGCATGCGCATGTGGCGATGCCGGCGCGCCCAATCGAGGCCGAGCGTCACCTCCGCTCCCAACCCCGGCGCGGCGCTGCCGGAGGCGAGGGCGTGCAAAATCACCCCTGCCTCGCCCTTGATCGCTTCCGCCACGGTCGCGCTGCCGCCGTCCCAGGCGAGGCTGCCGGCATCGCCCGGCTGGCCGCCGGAGCGCGCATACATGACGCTGCGGTCGAGCACGATGCCGCGCTCCTCCACCGCCAGCACGCGGGCGGTGCAGGTGGTGAGGTAGCTGTCTTCGGCGAAAAGCGGTTCGGTGGTCATCCCTGGGTCCATGTCTCGCGCAGCCTGGTGCGGTTCACCTGCAGCCACAGCAGCGCGAGCGCCGCCGGGGCATTCTCGATAAGATTGTCGGCCACCATGGCGAAGGCCTGCTCGGCCGTCACCACGCGAAGCCGTGTTTCCTCGTGCTCGGTGGTGAGCCCATGCGTGCCGCCGCCGAGCGCCGGCAGATCGACCTGCGCGCACCAGAAATGGATCAACTCGTCGCAGCCGCCCTGCATCAGCATGTGCCGGCCGATCGGCAGCATGGCCCGCGCGATGAGGCCGGTTTCCTCGGTCAGTTCGCGCCGGCCCGAGGCTTCGGGGTCCTCGCCCGATTCGAGCAGCCCGGCGGGACATTCGGTCATCACCGGCTCGATTCCGGCCGCGAGTGCCGGCAGGCGGAACTGCTCGATCAGGGCCACCCGATCGGAGCGGGGATCATAGGGCAGCACCAGCACACCCTGGCCGCGCCGCCATAGCTCCCAGGTCAGCGTCCCGGAGCGCGAGCCATCGAAGCGCGCATGGCGGAAAACCACGCGTTGGAGGGCGAAACGCTGCGCCCAGACCACCTCATCGGCGTCGATCTCGAGGCCCGGATGGGCGGGGATGGGGGGCGCCTTGGGATGGCGTGGCGGGCTGGCGCTCATGCGGGCGGGACCCTACCCTTGGCGAAACGCCAGGTCCATGACCCCAGCCAGCTCTCCCCCCAGCCCCCTTGGCGCCCGCCGCCGCGCCATCCTGTTCGTGCTCGGCGCGGCCGGGACCTTCACGCTGAGCGCCGCCGCGGTGAAGGCGCTGGAGGGCGCGCTGCCGCTGGCGCAGGTGATCCTCGGGCGCAATCTGTTTGCCCTGCCGCTGCTGTTCATTCTGCTCTCGCGCATCGGCGGGCTGCGCAGCCTGCGTCCGCGCGTGCCCTGGCGCTTCCATGCCGAGCGAATTTTCTGGGGCCTGGGCGGCATGGTAGGCTCCTTCTACGGCTACACGCATCTGCCGCTGGCAACGGCCACGGCGCTCGGCTTCACCATGCCGCTATTCCTGACCGCGCTGTCCGTGGTGGTGCTGAAGGAGAGTGTCGGCTGGCGGCGCTGGAGCGCGGTCGCGGCGGGGTTCCTCGGCGTGCTGATCATCGTGCGGCCCTTCGGCGGCGAGTCGCTTGATCGGCTGGCGGTGGCGCTGGTGCTGTATGGCGCGCTGTCCTGGGCGCTGGCGATGATGGCGATCCGCCGCATGGGGACCGCGGGGGAGAGTGGCGTTTCCATCGTCATCTGGTTCGCCCTCGGCAGCGCCGGCGTGTCGGCGATCTTCGCCATCCCGGTCTGGGTCTGGCCCACGCCCTGGCAATGGGCGCTGCTGGTCGGCATCGGCGCGGTCTCGGCGCTCGCGCAATTGCTGATGACCGAGGCCTATCGCCGGGCCGAGACGACGCTGCTCGCCCCCTTCGAATATTCGGGCCTGGTCTGGACCGCGCTGCTCGGTATCCTGATCTGGTCGGAGTGGCCCGATGGGTGGGATTTGATCGGCTTCGCGGTGCTGGTCGCGGCAGGGCTGTTCATCTGGTGGCGCGAGGCGCGGCTTGGGGTGCGCCGGTGAGGCGGCGCCCTACAGAGTCTTTCTGAACCACACGCGCGAATGGCCCGCCGGCATGCCTTCCAGCCTGCCGAACTCGACATAGCCGTTGCGTTCCCAGAAGCCGGGCGCCTGGAAGCTGAAAGTGTCGGTATAGGCCTGCTGGCAGCCGCGCCCGCGCGCCACATCCTCGGCGCGCTTCAGCAGCTCGGACCCCACGCCCTTGCCGCGCAGCTCGCGCGACAGCCACAGCCAATCGACGAACAGCCACCCCCAGAAGGTCAGGCCCAGCAGTCCGCCGCGTGGCGTGCCGTCGGCTGCGCGGGCCAGCAGCGTCACCGGCTCACGGTCGTAGGGGCCGCCCATTTCCTGGTTGAAGGTGTGCAGCCCGCGCTGGATGGCGGCGACTGCGTCGAGTTCCGGGAAGGCGTCCTCGACGATCTCGAAATCAGGCTCGCCGCTCACTTGCGCGTCCTCGCCTGCCGGGCGAGTGCTGCGGCCAGCGCATGCACCTCGTCAGCCGCCACCGAGCGCGGCGCGGCCTCCGTCACGCCAAGCCCCAAGGCGAAGGCGGTCGCGAAGCCCGTGCGGTTGCCGAGCGACTGGTCCAGCAGGGTCAGGCCGCGCGATTTCAGCTCGGCGACGATGATGCCGAGCAGCTTGCCCTGCGCGGGGGCGCGGTTGAGCACCAGCACGGCGGGCCGCTTTTCGGCCTTGGCGAGTTCCAGCGTGGCCTCCGTCGCCCAGAGATCGGCCAAAGAAGGTTGCAGCGGCACCAGCACCAGATCGGCGCCGCGGATGGCGATTCGGGCGTCGGTATCGGCATGCGGCGGCGTGTCGATCAGCACCAGATCATGCGTGCGGCGGAGCTTGTCGAGCGTCGCGGGCAGGCGCCAGCCGGCGGGGGCCTCGATGTCGATGCCGTTGGCGCGCGGCCCGGCGCGGCCGCGGAGCTCTGCCCAGCGCGTAATGGATTGCTGTGGATCGGTATCGAGCAGCGCCACGCGCTGCCCCGTGCCGGCGGCGGCAGCGGCGAGGTTGGCGGCGAGCGTGGATTTGCCCGCCCCCCCTTTGCGCTGGGCCACGGCGACAACGACCACCATGCGATTGCGACTCCGAGTCTGAGAAAAGATCGTAGCAGTAGCCCGAGGCTGTCCCTACAGCACTATCCGCTCACATAGAATCAATGCGGGCGGATTTCGTGCTGTAGATTCAATCGTTTCTAGCAGCCTGTCGGACTTAACGCCCCGCCTCGGCCAGTACCAGACTCTTCGGGCGTTGCTGCGCTTCTCCTCGCCCCGGATTCGGTCTGCATGAGCAATTTCCGCCCGGTCGACCGCGACACCGGTTTCCTGATGCCGCCATCGGTGGACGAATGGCTGCCATAGCGGCACTTGGCGCGCTTCGTGGTGGATGTGATCGGCGGCCTCGACCTGCGGGCGACCTATGATTCGGTGGCATTGCGCTTCATCGCCGCCAACCAGCACCCGGACCACGATACCATTGCCGCGTTTCGGCGGCGCTTCGTCAAGCAGATCGGGACAGTGTTCGTGCAGGTGCTGATGCTGGCGCGCGAGATGGGTGTGCTGAAGCTGGGCACGGTGCCTTTGGACGGTACCAGGCGCAGTTGCAGACCGAAGTCGCCGAACTGATGGCCCGCGCGGAAGCCGCGGACCAGGCCGACGCGCCCATGTCGATCCCCAACGAGTTGGCGAGGCGCGAGAAGCGCCTTGCGTGGCTCGCCCGCGCGCGCGCCATCCCGAGGCTCGGGCCAAGGAGCGGCCTGCTCGCGAGCAGGCCGAGCACGAGGCCAGGCTGGCGGCGCGCGCGGCCAAGACATCGGCCAGCGGCAAGCAGCCCGGCGGCAATCTGCCCGTGCTGCCGGTGGCCGGGTCTGGCCCGGCCGACCAAGTCAACCTGACCGACGAGGAAAGCCGCATCATGCCGGTCCCCGGCGGCGGCTTCGAGCAGTGCTACAACGCGCAGGCCGCCGTGGCGGTGGGCAGCCTGCTGGTGGTCGCGACCGACGTGGTGCAGGCACCCAACGACAAGCGGCAGGTCGAGCCGATGCTGGGCCGCCTCGGCGCGTTGCCGGCCGAACTCGGCCAGACCGCAACGCTGCTCGCCGCCACCGGCTATTTCAATGCGGCCAATGTGCGGGCCTGCGTGGCGGCACAGGTCGATCCGCTGATCGCGATGGGACGCCAACCGCACTATCCGCCACTGGCTGAGCGCCTCGCCCCGGCACCGCCGCCGCCGGACAACCCGACGCCGGTCGAGGCGATGGCGCATCGCCTCAAGACGCCAGCGGGAAGGAAGCTTTAAGCCTTGCGCAAGCAAACCCCTGAGCCGGTGTTCGGCATCATCAAATCGGTGCTGGGGTTTCGCCAGTTTCTGCTGCGCGGGCTTGAGAATGTCCGCGGCGAGTGGAGCCTCGTGACCATGGCCTGGAACCTGAAGCGGATGTTCGTCCTGGCGGGCGCCAATTGAGCCGAGACCAACGTTATTCGTGCCCAAATCGGCCCCAGCCCCGCGCTGGTGCCGCGCCTGCACCGCCAAAATCCGGTTGATCAGCCATCGCGGCCACCACTAGCCGATCGAGGTCCATCAGTGGCCATGATTTCAGCCATAATACCCAGTACCGCATGACATCTCACTCCGACAGGCTGTGGCGCAGCTTGCGGGCACGGCCACCCTTGCCGACCCATGCGGCCGCGGGTTTCGTCTCGCCATCCTCGGCCGTGACGCCGATGTTGCCGCGAAAGGGGATCACCCAACTCGCCCAGGAAGGCGAACAGCTTCTGGTCGCCAAAGCCGCGGTCGGCCAGGATCGTCACTCGGCAGCCTGATGGGGTGAGTTGGCCAGGCGGCGCGACCGGCCATCATAGCCTCGGCCTGGCGTTGGCGTTGCACGACGCCGGCCACGTCGTCAGCGTTGTGAATCCGGCGCAGATCCGCGATTTCGCTCGTACCAAGCTCGGCTGGAACAAGACCGACAAGGCCGACGCCGCCCTGATCCGCGAATACGCTGAGATGTTCATGCCGGAACCCTGGGCGCCACCGTCGCCGGCGATGCGGCGGCTATGCGAACTGTTGGCAGCGGCCTCGGCGACGAAGCCGCGGCCACGCTCGCCACGGCGACCGTCGCCCATTTCACCAGCCAGTTGGAGGCGATCAATCGGGCCATCGCCGAGCCGGCGCGCCACCTCGCACTGCGAGGGCACGCGCCCCGGCGGCGCGGAGACGTTCGCCGGCATCAGCGGCTCCGTCAATTCAGTGAAGCAGGATCCGCGCGGCGGAAGGCCTACGCGCCCTCGGGGTCCTGCATCCATCTGGGGATGTCGCGCTGGGCATGCAGCACGCGCCAGACGTCGAGGTGATCCTCGCGCTCCAGATAGAGCACCAGATGAGGATATTTCCGCAGCGGCCAGGCGCAGAGCCCTTCCAGCCGCAACTCGAAGGCATGGCGCGGCGAGCCCGCCGCCGGATGTTGCGCGATCCTGCGGAAGGCCCGCTCCAGCGCATCAATGAACGCCAGCGCAATCGGCTCGCCGGCCTCCGCCGCGTAGTGGGCGATGGCCTGGTCGATGTCCCGCTGTGCTGCCTCCCGCGGAATGACCGGCTTGGCGGTCACGCCCGCGGTTGTTGCCGGACGCGGCGGCGGAGCGTGTCGAAATAGGCATCATCCGCCGGCGCCGTCGGGGCCGAGGCTACGCCGTCCAGCAGGAGGCCGCGCAAGCGCTCGCGGTCCTGGTCCTTGCGAATGAGCTCCCGGACATACTCGCTGCTAGTGCTGTAGCCGCGCGCGGCGACCTGCTCATCCACGAAGGATTTCAGCCCATCCGGCAGGGAGACGTTCATGGTTGCCATGGGAGTAACGATAGCCTGGTTTGGCAAAAATTGGCAAGAATGATGTGCGCCGGGAGATGCTACAGGCCGGCTGCCGGCTCGCCGATCGCCTGCGCGAGCCGCTGCCCCACGGGCACCGGCAGGCCGGCCGGGGCCCACAGCGAAAAACTGTTCATCAGCGTGGAGCCGATGCGCAGCTCTGCGAAGGTCGGAATCTCCGGCGCCCGCGGGTCGCGCGCCGGGCCGCTCATCGCCAGGCCGAAGGTGGCCCCGGCGCGGGTCTGGCCGAGCCCGTCGCCGAAGGGCAGGATCTGCACGTCCACCGTGCCGGCCAGGAGCGCGGCATGGGCCGGCGCGCTGCCCTGGAAGGGCGCGTATATCCCACTTACCCCCGCCCCCTGCAGGACCTCGTTCACCGACATCTCGATAATCCCGCCGGCGGAGGGCCCGCCCACGCGCAATCCCTCCGGCCGCCGCCGCGCGGCGTCGATGACCTTGTCCCAACTGTCGTGCCCCGAGGTACGGCTGGCGGCGAGGAAGTTGTAGAGGGTGTCTCGGCGGTGCCGGCGACTGGCGTCATCTCCTCCCACACCTTCGTGTCGAAGGTGCGCGAGTGGAAGAAGCCGACCCAGGCGATGGCGGGCATGAGCATCAGCGTGTGGCCATCCGGCGCGGCGCGGCGCGTCTCGTCCGTGCCGATGCGGGTCGAGCCGCCGGCGCGGTTTTCCACCACGATCGTCGTCCCGCCGAGTGCCGCGGCGAGCGGCCGGGCAAGGCCGCGGGCCTGCCCGTCCACGCCGCCGCCCGGCGGGTAAGGCACGATCAGACGGATGGGCCTCGTGGGAAACCCCTGTGCGAGGGCCGGTGCCGCCAGGGCGGCGACAGGCAAGGATAGCAGTACGCGTCGTTTCATGGGCGGTCTCCGGTTTCCACGTAGCGAAGTTCCTGCGCGGCGGTCAGGCCGTCGAGCCCGAGATCGGCGAGCGTCATCGGCGCACCAGTGTCGCCCAGGATGGCGTCGAACACCGCGGCCAGCCCCGCATGCAGCGGCGACGCCAGCCCCGCGAGGCGGGCCAGCGCGGCCGCGGGCTTGAGCGCGAAGGGCACGTCCTGCGCCAGCCAGCGGCGCCACAGCGACGGGTCCTGGGGCGCGAGGCCACGATAAAAGGGTGTGGTGGCCACGGCCTCGCGCGCATCCGGGCCGGTGGCGCCATAGAGCGCGGCGAGCATCTCGGGCAGGCGCGAGCCTTCGCGGTGCAGGGCGCCAACGGTGGCGGGCAGCAGCGTGCCGCCCAGCACAACAAGCGCGCAACGACCGCCTCGGTCAGCGCCAGCGGGTCCCGCACCGTCGCGACATCGGGCAGCCATGGGCCGGCCTCGACATGCGGCGCGAGGCAGGGTTCGCGCGCTCGCGTCGCCGCGCCATCCAGTTCCACCACGCGCATGCCATGCGCCGTTCTGAGGTCGTAGGCCCAGCGCCCGCGGTCCAGCGCGGCGCGGCTCTCGAACACGTGCAGCAAGCCGGAATCGCGGTCGAACAGGTGCTCCGCCGCGCAATCCGCGGCCAGTGCAGGCCAGGCCTCGGGGACCTCGGCCAGCAGCGCGGGGAGGTGCGCCGCATTGCGCTCCATCCGCGATCGCGGGCTGTTGGCCAGGATGCGGAGGAACCAGGGCAGGTGCCGCAGCATCGCCGC
>JBBSCP010000042.1:0-18972 GCA_038250135.1 Acetobacterales bacterium
GTGAGGGTGTCCAGCAGCACGCCTTCCACCGCCTCATCGCGACCTTCCGTGGTCTCGGCGCCGCTCGCCACCTTCATCGCCATGCGCTTTACGCTCCGTCAACGCCGTGACGGCCCGCCCGGCATCATGCCACGGCGAGCCTGCACGAATGCTTTTATCTTTATGGTGTGTCGGCTGCCGCCGTGCCAGAAGCCGCGGCGCTTTCCGCACCCGCGGCGACGTTTTCCGGCGACGGGCTGTCGCCCCATTCACCACGCCTGATTGTACCAAGCGCCTCCATCAGCCGGATAGGCGCTTTCGGCGAGCAGCTTCTGCGCCGCCTTCCGGTCCGCCACCAATTCCGCCTCGTCCCTCAGAAACTTAAAGAAGTATCACCAAGCGTCCAGCGCCTCCTTCGGTTGGGCGTCGCGCGACGTGGCGGCGGGCAAACCCGGGTTTCGCAGCAAGGCTCGAAAAGGTCGCCGACCCCGTGAATGGCGAGGTGATCCATCAGGGGCGCAGAGTCAAGCGCCTGGCGTTCAGCCAGGCCGGCCAAAATCAATGCGCAGATTCCGAGAGGAGCGACCTCAGCCACAATTTAAGTAATTTATCTTAATACGAATCATGCATCAAACGCTCTAATAATCTCTTCGCGCAAAAAAATTATTCTATTCTGAATTTTTACTAATTTATCGGACGATTTTTCAGATCTGTAGTCATTTATTGACTGTCTCAACAATTCTTTATAAATTTCAACATTTGAAATTCCTCTGAAATGAATCCAAATCGATCTAGAGTCTGGTATATCAGCTGTATATTTTCTCTCTATTATAGGATAGCGTCGATCTTCTTCTATTAAAGTGTTTACCAGGCCAGAGGCGCCATATCCACTGATGTGATCCATAAGTTCCTGCTTTGTACCATTTTGTTTGATCGCCCACCAATCCTGAATAGATCCACGAACAGCGGCTTGATCTTCTCGCATCGGCAGGCTTGAGAAATCTTCTTCAAACTCATTCAGCAATTCAGGGTCATCAAGTGCTAGCATAATCAAAGCACCAGAACGAGCGTATGCCGCCTCGGCCGAAATTAGCATTGGGCGTGGCCACTGAGGTGCATATTTTCCCTTCTTTTTTTTATTGGCAAACAATTCAAAGAATCTACCTCGCAATGTCCTTTTCATTTCAAACTTTAGGCTTGTATCTCCAATTTTTTCGCATTTTTCGTCGATTTGTTTTAGAAAAGAAGCTCTTCCGAATGCAGATTTTTCATCAATATGACCTCGAATCACGTTAAATATTGTCGATTCGTACTGTTCTGCATTATCTAAAATAGACTTCAATTGAGTATGCTGCCCGGTCGCAAGCATGCTGTCTGGATCGCGTCCGGCCGGAAGGCGCGCGAAGCTGAGCGTGCGCTCCGTGCTCAGCAGCGGCAGCGCCAGCTCCGCACTGCGCGCGGCGGCGCGGGCGCCGGCGGCGTCGCCATCGAAGCAGAGCACCGGCTCGGGCGTGATGCGCCAGATCTCCTCCATCTGCTCGGCCGTGAGCGCGGTGCCGAGGGGGGCGACGGCGCCCTCGAATCCGGCCTGGTGCAGCGCGATGACGTCCATGTAGCCCTCCACCACCACCAGCACCGCACCACGGAAGGCGCCCTCCCGCGCCAGATCCAGCGCGTAGAGGTTTCGGCGTTTGGAGAAGATTTCGGTTTCCGGGCCGTTCACGTATTTCGGTACGCCGTCGCCCAAGGTTCGCCCGCCGAAGGAAATCACGCGGCCGCGGCGGTCGCGGATGGGGAACAACACGCGGTTGAAGAACAGCTCGCCCCGGCTGCCATCCTCGCGTTCCCGCAGCAGGCCGGCTTCGAGCAACTGGTCCGACGTGATGCCATCGCTGCCCAGATCGGCGAGCAACCCGCCGCGCCCGGGGCCGGACCAGCCGAGGCCGAAGCGGGCGATTGTCTCGGCACTCAGTCCCCGTCGGCGGAGATAGGCGAGGCCCTCCGCCCCCTCGGGCAGGAACAGCCGGCGGCGATAGGCGGCTTCCGCGGCCTCCAGCACGCCATACAGGTCGCGGGCCCGCCGTTCGCGGGCGGCGGCCTCGGGCGTGGGCTTGGGCACGTCGAGCCCGGCCTCGGCGGCCAGGCGCTCGACCGCCTCGGGGAAGGATTGGCCCTCGGCGCGCATGACGAAGCTGATGGCGTCGCCATGCGCGCCGCAGCCGAAGCAGTGAAAATGGTCGTCATAGACGTAGAAGCTCGGGGTCTTTTCGCCGTGGAAGGGGCAGCAGCCCTTCCAGTTGCGGCCCGACTTCGCGAGGCGCGTCTTGCGCTGGATCAGCGGCATCAGGGCTGTGCGGGCGCGCAGCTCGTCGAGGAATTGCGGGGGGAGGGCCATGGCGATGTGCGCTGTAGCACGATCACCCGCCGAGGTGCGCCTTCACCATCACGCCGCAAGGCGTGCCTTTACCAGAACTCCGGCCTTGGCCATGTCCATCACCGCGCCGTGCCGGGCGCGCAGCGCGGCCATTACCTTGCCCATGTCCTTGACGCTGGCCGCCCCGGTTTCGGCTACCGCCTCGGCCACGGCGGCCTCCATCGCGGCCTCGTTCATCTGTCGCGGCAGGAAGCTTTCGATCACGATGATCTCGGCCTCCTCCTTCTCCGCCAACTCCGGGCGGTTGCCCTGGCGGTAGAGGATGACGCTTTCGGCGCGGCTTTTCACCATGCCGCGCAGCAGGGCGATGATCTGATCGTCCGGCACCTTGTCCACGCCGGAGGGGCGGGCGGCGATGTCCGCATCCTTGAGCTTGGCCGTCACCATGCGGATGGTGGAGGTGCGGGCGGCGTCGCGGGCGATCATGGCGACCTTCAGCGCCTCGGTGAAACGGGCGCGCAGATCATCGGCCATGGGGGTCTCCTTACATCGATCCAGGTTGCCTTAGCATGGAAGGCGGCTCGGGAAAAACTTTCCCATCCGCGATGTCGCGCTTGCTCTGGGAACAGAATTCCCAGATAACGGCGCCATGCGCAATGTGGATGACATCCTCGCCCTGATGGGCGGAGCCGAGGCGACCGCGACGCGGCTGGGAATCGGCACCGAAGCAGTGCGGAAATGGCGTCAGGCGCGCCAGATTCCGGCCAAGCACTGGCCCGCCATTCTCGCCGCCACGGGCCTTGCGCTCGCCGACCTGCCCCAAGCTGCCGAGCCTCAGCCCGCCCCCCGCAAGACCCGACCGGAGAGCCCGATGACCGAGACCACCACGCCTCCCGAGGGCGAATCCATGGTCCGCGCGCCTGCCGGCGCGACAGCCGCCCTCGTTCTGGCGGACGGCACGGTGTTCTGGGGCCGCGGCTTTGGCGCGCAGCGGACCACGGTCGCCGAAATCTGCTTCAACACCGCCATGACCGGCTATCAGGAGGTGCTGACCGACCCCTCCTACGCCGGCCAGACCATCTGCTTCACCTTCCCGCATATCGGCAATGTCGGCGCCAACCCCGAGGACCTGGAGGCGGCCACGCCGGTGGCGCGCGGGTTGATCGTCAAGCAGGATGTCACCGAGCCCTCCAACTACCGCGCCACGCGCCACCTCGATGACTGGCTGAAGTCGCACGACGTGCCGGGCATCGCCGGCATCGACACCCGCGCCTTGACCGTGCGCATCCGCGATGGCGGCCCGCCGAATGGCGTGTTGGCCTATCCCGCCGATGGCACCTTCGACATCGCCGCGCTGACCGCCCAGGCCGCCGCCTGGCCATTGCTGGAGGGCATTGACCTCGCGAAGGAGGTCACAACCCGCCAGAGCTACCAGTGGACCGAGACCGAATGGCGCTGGGGCGAGGGTTTCGGCACCCAGGCGGCGCCGCGGGTGAAGGTGGTGGCCGTGGATTACGGCGCCAAGCGCAACATTCTCCGCTGCCTCGCCGCCGCCGGCTGCGCCGTGACGGTGGTGCCGGCCAGCGCGACGGCCGAGGAAATCCTCTCGCACCAACCCGATGGCGTGTTCCTCTCCAACGGCCCGGGCGACCCGGCGGCGACGGGCGCCTATGCCGTGCCGGCGATCCAGGGCGTGCTTGCCTCCGGCGTGCCGATCTTCGGCATCTGCCTCGGGCACCAATTGCTGGCGCTGGCCTTGGGCGCGCGCACCTACAAGCTCGATCGCGGCCATCGCGGCGCGAACCAGCCGGTGCAGGATTTGCGGACCGGCAAGGTGGAAATCACCTCGCAGAATCACGGCTTCGCGGTGGATGAGGCGAGCCTGCCCGAGGGCGTGAGCGAGACGCATCGCTCCCTTTTCGACGGCACGAATGAGGGCATCGCGAGTTCGCGCATGCCGGCCTTCAGCGTGCAATACCACCCGGAGGCAAGCCCGGGGCCGACGGACAGCCATTATCTGTTCGGGCGGTTTGTTGAGATGATCGAGGCGAAGAAGGCGGACGGTCCGATGACCGCAGGGCCGTCAGGCCCGCAGGTCTGAATCGGCCCGCCGGGAAGAATTGACCCGATGCCCGCACTCGAAACCCTCCTCGTATTCGCCGCCCTCTCGCTCGGCCTTGCGCTGACGCCGGGGCCGAACATGCTCTACCTCGTCTCGCGCTCGCTGGCGCAGGGGACGGGGGCGGGGATGATCTCGCTCGTCGGCTGCCAGGTGGGCTCGTTTGCCATCATGGTGCTGGCGGCGGCCGGCATCACCGCGGCCCTTCTGGCGATACCCTATGCCTGGGACGTGCTGCGCCTCGGCGGCGCGGCCTATCTGCTGTTCCTTGCCTGGCAATGCGTGAAGCCGAACGGCGCACCGCTATTCGCCGTGCGCGCCATGCCACGTGAGCCCGCCGCGCGGCTGTTCTGGGTGGGTTTCGCCACGGCGGCGCTGAACCCGAAGGTGGCGCTGTTCTACATGGCCGTGCTGCCGCCCTTCCTCGATCCGGAACGCGGCAACGTCTTTGCGCAAGCCGCGATGCTCGGCTTCGTGCAGATCGGCATCTGCCTCGTCTTCGACGCCGTGCTGGTCTGGGGGGCGGCGGGCACGGCGCGCTTCCTCGGCACAAGGCCTGGCTGGATGGCGGTGCAGCGCTGGGTGCTGGGCGCGGCACTCGGGCTGATCGCGGTGAAACTCGCCACGGAAAGTCGCAGCTGATGCAAGGTGCGCTCGCCCTATTCGCGCTGGCCTATTCGGGCCTGGTGCTGTTCGTTTTGGCCTCCTCGCTGCGCAGCCTCATGCCGCCGATGCGCGCGGCGCTGACCGGTTTCGCGCTGTCGGCCACCGTGCACGGCGCGACGACGCTGTTCATCGATCCCGAGGCCCGCGCCCTGGCCATGGCCTTCTGGGGCATTCCGCATCTGCTGGTCCTGCCCGCCTTGATCTGGACCGCCCGGCGCCAGGAGCGCAGCAAATGAGCAGCATCGCCATCGACTTCACCGGCCTGTTCAGCGCGCTGGCCATCGGCGCTCTTGCCGCGCTGCTCGCCACGCCGCTGTTCTGGCGCTTCACCGCGGGGCTTTCGACCTTCCGCCGCGCGATCCTGAGCGTGCTCTCGGCGCTCGGCCTCTCGGGGCTGGCGGCGGCCATTCTCACCTACACGCTGCGCGACCGCGAAATCGCGGCCCTCGCACTGGGCACCACCCTGATGCTGCAGATCGTCGCTTTGCCTGCCCTGATCTTCTTCACCCGCCATTCCCGCAAGGGCTGAATCCAATGCCGAAGCGCACCGACATAAAATCCATCCTCATCATCGGCGCCGGCCCGATCGTCATCGGCCAGGCCTGCGAATTCGACTATTCCGGCGCGCAGGCCTGCAAGGCGCTGCGTGCCGAAGGGTTCCGCGTCATCCTAGTGAATTCCAACCCCGCCACGATCATGACCGATCCGGGCCTGGCGGACGCCACCTATATCGAGCCGATCACGCCAGAGATCGTCGAGAAGATCATCGCCAAGGAACGCCCGGACGCGCTGCTGCCGACCATGGGCGGGCAGACCGCGCTGAACACCGCGCTGAAGCTCGATGCCGCGGGGGTGCTGAAGAAATACAATTGCGAGCTGATCGGCGCCAAGGCCGAGGTCATCGACAAGGCCGAGGACCGGCTGAAATTCCGTGATGCCATGACCAAGATCGGTCTCGAGAGCCCGAAATCCGCGATCGCCCACTCCATGCCGGAAGCCTGGAAGGCGCTGGAAGAAGTGGGCCTGCCCTGTGTCATCCGCCCCTCCTTCACGCTCGGCGGCACAGGCGGCGGCATCGCCTACAACCGCGAAGAATTCGACCAGATCGTCGCCTCGGGCCTCGACGCCTCCATGACCACGGAGGTGCTGGTCGAGGAAAGCGTGCTCGGCTGGAAGGAGTATGAGATGGAAGTCGTGCGCGACAGCGCCGATAATTGCATCATCATCTGCTCCATCGAGAATCTCGACCCGATGGGCGTGCACACCGGCGACAGCGTGACCATCGCGCCGGCGCTGACGCTCACCGACAAGGAATACCAGCGCATGCGCGATGCTTCCATCGCCTGCCTGCGCGAGATCGGCGTCGATACCGGCGGCTCCAACGTGCAGTTCGGCATCAACCCCGCCGATGGTCGCATGGTCATCATCGAGATGAATCCACGCGTCTCGCGTTCTTCCGCGCTGGCCTCGAAGGCGACAGGCTTCCCCATCGCGAAGATCGCGGCGAAGCTCGCGGTGGGCTACACCCTCGATGAGCTCTCGAACGACATCACCAAGGTGACGCCGGCGAGCTTCGAGCCGACCATCGACTATGTCGTGGTGAAGATCCCGCGCTTCACCTTCGAGAAATTCCCCGGCACGCCGGCGACGCTGACCACCAGCATGAAATCGGTGGGCGAGACCATGGCGATCGGCCGCAGCTTCGCCGAGGCCCTTCAGAAGGGCCTGCGCGGGCTGGAGACGGGGCTCTCTGGTCTCGATGAAATCGAGGTGCCAGGCGATGGCTCGCACGCCGCGATCCGCACCTCGCTCGCCACGCCCAAGCCCGATCGCGCGCTGGTCGTCGCACAGGCGCTGCGCGCGGGCATGAGCGTGGCGCAGATTCACGAAGCCTGCCGCTTCGACCCCTGGTTCATCCGCGAGATCGAGAAGATCGTGCTCGCCGAGAATCGCGTGAAGGCCGAGGGATTGCCGAAGACGGCGAACGCCATGCGCACGCTCAAGGCGCTCGGCTTTTCCGACAAGCGACTTGCGACGCTGGCAGGCTCGACCGAGGCCGCGGTGGAAGCTGCGAGACACAAGCTCGGCGTGCGCCCGGTGTTCAAGCGCATCGACACCTGCGCCGCCGAATTCGCCTCCGATACGCCCTACATGTACTCCACCTACGAAGGCGGCTTTGGTCAGCCCGTCTGTGAATCGCGGCCCACAAGTCGCCAAAAGATCATCATCCTTGGCGGCGGGCCGAACCGCATCGGCCAGGGCATCGAGTTCGACTATTGCTGCGTCCATGCCGCCTATGCGCTACGCGACGCGGGTTACGAGACCATCATGGTCAACTGCAACCCCGAGACCGTCAGCACCGACTACGACACCTCCGACCGCCTGTACTTCGAGTCCCTGACTGGCGAGGACGTCATCGCCATCATCCGCAAGGAGCAGGAGAGCGGCGAATTGCTGGGCTGCATCGTGCAGTATGGCGGGCAGACGCCGCTCAAGCTGAGCCAGGCGCTGCACAAGGCCGGCATCCCGATCCTCGGCACTTCAGCCGAGGCCATCGACATCGCCGAAGACCGCGAACGCTTTCAACTGCTGCTGAAGTCGCTTGGCCTGAAGCAGCCGCAGAACGGCATTGCGCGGAATATCGAGGAAGCCCTCGTCGAGGCCGAGCGCATCGGCTACCCGGTCGTCGTGCGGCCCAGCTATGTGCTCGGCGGTCGCGCGATGGAGATCGCCTACAACCGCGAACAGCTGCGCCGCTTCGGGGCAGAGGCGGTGAAGGTCTCTGGCGAGAATCCCATCCTCATCGACCAGTATCTGCAGGATGCGATCGAGGTGGATGTGGATTGCATCGCTGACGAAACCGGCGATGTCTATGTCGCCGGCGTGATGGAGCACATCGAGGAGGCCGGCATCCATTCCGGTGACAGCGCCTGCTCGCTGCCCCCATATTCCTTGCCGCCCGCCATCATCACCGAGCTCAAGGCCGAGACCGAGGCGATGGCCAAGGCGCTCAAGGTCCGCGGCCTGATGAACGTGCAGTACGCGGTGAAGAACGGCGAGATCTTCGTGCTCGAGGTCAATCCGCGTGCCTCGCGCACCGTGCCCTTCGTCGCCAAGGCGACAGGCGTGGCGGTGGCCAAGATCGGCGCGCTGGTCATGGCCGGTGCGCATCTGAAAGGGTTCGGCCTCGATGACAGCGTCGTGCCGAAACATGTCGCAGTGAAGGAAGCCGTGTTCCCCTTCAACCGCTTCCCCAACGTCGATGTCATCCTCGGCCCGGAAATGAAGTCGACCGGCGAGGTGATGGGCCTCGACTTCTCCTTCGAGCGCGCGTTCCTGAAATCCCAGATGGGTGCGGGCGTGAAGCTGCCGGAATCCGGCACGGCATTTCTCTCGGTGAAGGATGGCGACAAGGCCGGCGCCGTCTCCCTCGCGCGGCGGCTCATCGAGATGGGCTTCAAGCTGCTCGCCACGCGCGGCACTGCGGCGCGTCTGCGCGAGGTCGGCATCGAGTGCGGCGTGGTGAACAAGGTGGCCGAGGGGCGGCCGCATTGCGTGGACGCGATGAAGTCGAACGCCATCCAGCTTGTCATCAACACGGCCAGCGGCGGGCAGACCGTCTCCGACAGCTTCGACATCCGCCGCAGCGCGCTCACCCACGGCATCCCGCACTACACGACTCTGGCCGGCGCCCGGGCTGCGGTGCACGCGATTGCGGCGCTGAAGGGCGGAACCCTTGATGTGGCCCCCCTCCAGGCCTATTTTGCGCATTCATTCTGAGCGGGCGGGCGAAGGGCACCACCCTTTTCCCGCCTCACCTGTTTCTGCCCCGCGCCGAAGCTTCACCATCTTCGCCAATGGCGCGAGGTGGGTTAGGCTTTCAGGGCAGCCGACTATGTGGCTGAGTGGAGAAAGGACTCGCAGTGCAAAAGTTCCCCATGACCGCGGAAGGGCTCGCCCGGCTGCAGGAGGAACTGCGACATCTGAAGGTCGAGGAACGGCCCGCGGTCATCCGCGCGATCGCCGAAGCGCGTGCGCATGGCGATCTCTCGGAAAACGCCGAGTACCATGCGGCGCGTGAACGCCAATCCTTCATCGAAGGCCGCATCGCCGAACTCGAATCGATCATCCCCTCGGTCGATGTCATCGACACCTCGCGCCTCACCGGAAACCAGGTGCGCTTCGGCGCGCATGTGACGGTGGTGGACGAGGAGACCGAGGACGCAAAGACCTACCGCATCGTCGGCGCCTACGAGGCCGACATGAAGGTCGGCAGCATTTCCATCTCCTCGCCGCTCGCCAAGGCATTGATCGGCAGGAAGGTGGGCGACAGCGTGGAAGTGCCCGCACCGGGCGGCGCGCGGACCTACGAGATCGCCGGCGTTCGTTTCAGCTGAGCGGCACCGTGTCGCCTGTCCGCCATGCGATGGCTGAGGCACCTGCGCCCCAGCCTATTACACTCGCCGATGTGCGCGCCGCCGCCGCGCGGATCGCGGGCGCCGTGGTGCGCACGCCGACCATTCGTTGCGATGCGCTGTCGCGCGCCACTGGCGCGTCCATCCACCTCAAGCTGGACAATCTCCAGGCGACCGGCGCCTTCAAGGAACGCGGCGCCGCCAACCGCATCGCGCTGCTGACGGCGCGCGAGCGTGCGGCCGGCGTCATCGCCATGTCAGCCGGCAACCATGCGCAGGCCGTGGCACGCCACGCCTCGCTCGCCGGGATCGCCGCCACCATCGTCATGCCGCGCTTCACCCCCGCCACGAAGGTGACGCGCACCGAAGGTTGGGGCGCTCGCGTCGTGCTGCATGGCGATACGCTCGCCGAGGCTGCCGCACATGCGCATGACCTGGCGCTGCGCGATGGCCTGACCTTCGTGCACCCTTATGACGACCCCGGCGTGATCGCCGGCCAGGGCACCGCCGCGCTCGAGATGCTGGAGGATTTTCCAGGCCTCGAAGTGCTGGCGATTCCGGTCGGCGGCGGCGGCCTGCTGACGGGCTGCGCTGCCGCGGCGCTGGAGATGAAGCCCGGCATCACCGTGTTGGGCGTCGAGGTCGAGGGTTATCCCGCCATGGCGCAACGCCTGGCCGGCATGCCGGTGCAGGTTGGTGGGCCGACCATCGCCGAGGGCATCGCCGTGCGCGATGTCGGCGAGTTGCCCTTCGCGCTGCTCTCCCGCATGGGGATCGAGGTGCTGGTCGTGCCGGAACGCGCGGTGGAGGAAGCCGTGGCGCTGCTCGCCGAAGGTGCCAAGCTCGTCGCGGAGGGCGCCGGTGCGGCCGGCCTCGCCGCGGTGCTCGCCTATCCGGAGCGGTTCGCGGGCAAGGCGGTGGGCATCCCCGTGTGCGGTGGCAACATCGATGCGCGGGCGCTGTCGAACGTGCTGCTGCGGCAATTGCTGCGCGACGGCCGAATCCTGCGCCTGCTGTTCGATATTCCAGACCGGCCGGGCGTATTGGCGGACATCGCCACGCGGATTTCCGCACTCGGCGGCAATGTCATCGAGGTCAACCACCAACAGCTTTTCGGCGCCCCCACGGTGCAGAGCACCGAGCTCTATTTGATGATCGAAGTGCGCGACGCGGCGCAGGGCAACGCGATCATCGCCGCCCTGCGCGCCGGGGACTACGTGGTCCGCCGCGGCTGAGCGTCCCCTACAGCATCGGCAGGGCGAGCGGCATCAGCGTCTCCACCGTGGCGCCCCCAGGGTCGAGGCGCGGCACCGCGGCGGCAATCCGAACCTGGTGCAGCGCCAGGCTCCGCGCCGCCGCGGCGCGATCGATGGTGAGAACCTCGCCGGACGCGACGCGCTGCACTCCATCCACAAAGACATCCGTGATGGCGCGCTCGGCCGCCACGTGGATCAGGTTGCGCAGCGGGTCGCGCGGCGGCTGCATCGCCGGGTGGTCGAGCGTGCAGCACACCAGATCTGCCTTGGCGCCGGCCTCCAACCGCCCAAGATCGGCGCGCCCCAATACCTGTGCCGCGCCGATCGTCGCGGCGTGAAAAACCCCGGCCGTGTCTGAGCGATGCGTCGCACCGGCGGCGGCGCGGGCGAGCAACTCGGCGCTGCGCATCTCCTCCAAAAGGTTCTGCGGATGCGTGTCCGTGCCGATCGCCAAGTTGATGCCGGCCGCCCGGTAACTGCCGAAATCATGCAGCAGTGAGCCGTCGCGCAGGAAGACCGTGGGGCAATGCGCCACGCTCGTTTCGCTTTCGGCCAGCAGGCGCAGATCTTCGCGCGTCGGCCAGAGCATCCAGGGATGCGCATCGGTGAAGACGGCGTGGCCGAGGATGGTGGTCGGGCCGAGGAAGCCCAGACGGTGCAGGAAGGCCACCGGCGTCATGTCGTGCCGGCGCGTCATGGCGGCGAATTCGGCAACGCTCTGCGCCGCATGGGTGTGCAGCGGCCGGCCGGTGCGGCGCGCGAGATCGGCACTGCGGACCAGCAGATCTGGCGTGCAGGTATCGACCTGCGCGGGCGAGACCATGGCGGAGAGACGCCCGCTCGGGTGCTGCTCGGCCACCTCCATGACGGCGATCGCCTCGGCGAAGGCAGCCTCGCCAAGGTCGGGCGCCCAATCGTATTCGGTTTCCTGGCCCGTGGTCGTGAACCAGGTAGCCGAGCGGTACATCGGTGCGGCGACGGCGCGCAGGCCGCTTTCGGCCAGCAGATCGAGCCAGCCGGGATAGGCGTGGCTGAGATCCACCACCGTCGTCACGCCGCCGGCGAGCAGCTCCGCGAGGCCGAACCGTGCGCTGGCAAGTTGCGCCTCGGCATCCGGCAGGAAGGCCTGGCGGAAGCGGTGGCGGCCGGAACTGAACAGGCGCGGATTGCCGAATTCCTCGACATAGCCGCGAAAGATCGGCGACTGCGCCGGGTGGCAGTGGATGTTGATGAGGCCCGGGATGACGAGCATGGCGCTGCCGTCGATCTCGCGCGCCGCCACTCCCTCCCAGTGCCCGCCGACCTGGATCAGCCGGTCGGCGGCGAAGGCGATGTCGGCGTCGCGCCGATAGCCATGCGCGCCACGCGTCGCATCCCACGCCACCACCCAGGCGGCGCGGCGGATGCAGGTGACCGGCGCGCTCATTGCTGTACGCGCGCGGCGCTCAGCGGATCGCCATGCCGCGCGCGCGGCCGACGCTGTCGTTCCACACCTGCGCGCAGGTCGGATAGGCCCGCGCGCAGCGTTGCGACCATTCGGTGAGGATCACCTCCTCCGAGATGCGCCGCAGCCGCGCCCTGTCGGCATCGCTGACGGTGACGAGCGTCATGTTGAAGGGCTGATGCGGGTTGCGGCTGCAATTCGGCAGGCCGATGGAGCAATTCGTCGCGTCCTCATTGGTGGTGCGCGCGAGCTCCCACAGCTCGCTTTCCATGCGGGCAAATTGCGCGGTGAAGCCCTCGCGCTGCGCCGCCGTCAGGCGGTTCCACCAGGCGAGGTTCACCAGATGCGCCTGCACCGCGCCGGAAACCGAGAGCGGCAGGAGATGCGTCGTCACCTCGGGCCATTTGCCGGTATTCGCCGAGGTGGGAGAGGTGATGCCGCAGGAGGCGATGCCCCGCTGCAATGCCGGATAGACCTCGGGGAAGGAGAGCGTCACCGGCGTTGCGCCGAGCCGTTCGAGCAACGCGGACATGGAGGCGGTGAAGGAGCGCACGCGCTGTCCGCGCAGATCGTCGAGCGTGCGGATCGGCTGGCTGCAGAACAGCACCTGCGCGCCGAAGGGCCAGATGGCCAAAACCTTGGCGCTGAAGCGGGCCTGGATGCGCTGGTCGAAGGGCTCGCGGAAGGCGTTCACCGCGGCGCGAAGCTCATCGATGTCGGTGGAAACGCCGATGAGGTCGATGCCCTCCAGGAAGGGATCGTCGCGCGCGGCAAGCCCGACCTGCGTCGAGACGACGTCGAAGGTCCCGGCGCGCACGAGGCGCAGCGCATCGGCAAGGTTGATGCCGAGGGTCTGGAACTCGCTGCGGTCGATGCGCACGCCCTGCGTCGCGTTGAGGCGTTCCATCGCCGCGGTCTCGATCGGATATTGTGTGCTGATGGCCTGCGACTGGCTGAGCCATCGCACCGGCGTCTGCGCCAGAGCAGGGGTGGCCGCGAGCGCGAGCGCGATGGTGGCAAGAAGGCGGCGGGCGTTGCGCATGGCGTGGGTCATCTCCCCCGAAGGACGTCGAGGCGCCGATTACGAAACAGACCGCGCCGCGGCGCAAGCCGAGATCTGCGTGGTGATGGCGAAGCCCGTGACCGCATTGCCCAGCAATTGATCCGTTCCGGCGCCAGGTGACTGCGCGTGTGGCAGGCAGACAGCACGAAGCGACACCCACCATACTGGCGCGCTCAGGTAATTGCCCCTCGACGCCGATGCCAACCCGGCCAGAGCCGATCAGCTTGGTGCCGAAGGCATGATGCTCGAAGTTGGGCGCGCCATGGATGGCCACGCCCTCGCCGCCGTGCCGTTGCGGTCAACTCATGAAGGCGCCGCCATTCACATCCACGGCGAGGCCGGTCATGAATCGCGCGCCCTCGCCAAGCAGGAAGACGACGACGTCGGCCACATCCTCAGGCTGCTGCAGCCGGCCGAGCGGCGTCAGCGAAATGTATTCGGCGCGCACGGCAGCAGGTTCCATGCCGCGGAGTTCGGCCTCCCACACAACCTCGCGCGACTGCATCGAGGTCTCGACGAAGCCGGGGCAGACGCAGTTCACGCGGATGCCTTGCGCGGCGACTTCGCGCGCCAGCGCCTGCGTGAATCCCGCAACGGCGAATTTGCTCGCCGAATAATGCGCGAGCAATGGTGCGCCCACCTTCGCGGCGAGCGAGGCGGTATTGACGATGCTGCCCTTCGTGCCGTGCGCGAGGAAATGCCGCACGATCGCCTGGTCGGTGAGAAACACGCCCTTGGCGTTCACTGCCATGTTCGCATCCCACTCGGCCTCGGTGAGGTCCACGACGCGCGCCATCGTCGAGATGCCGGCATTCGCGACCGCCGCGTCCAGCCCGCCCAACGCCGCCGCGGCCTGCGTCACCGCGGCCGCCGTGGCGGCGGCATCGGTCACGTCGAGGCGAAGCGCGACGTGGCCCTCGCCGGCTTCGCGGGCCACCCGCGCGGCAGCATCGCCATCGAGATCCGTCACCGCAACGCGCGCCCCTGCCGCCGCCAGTGCCAGCACGATGGCGCGCCCGATGCCCGCGCCGCCGCCGGTGACGAAGGCGCGGCGGCCTTCCAGCACGAGGCTCACGCCAGGCCCCGCGCCGCTGGATGGGCTGCGTCTTTCATCCGCGGCCCGCCTGCCATGTCGATCCTGCTCCGCAACGCTCAGATCCTCACCTTCGATGCGCAGGACAGCATCTGGCCCGAGGCCATTCTCCTGATCGCCAAAGATCGTATCCTGGCCGTCGGCCCGGGGCTCTGTCCAGAGCAGCCGCCCGCGCGTGACCCCCGGCCGTTTTCGCGCTTCCTGCGCGCCGTCCGCTTGGCACGCGCCAGAGATCTCGCGCCGCGGGGCCGATATCACGCCGCTCGACCTCGCCACGTTGCAGGCTCGTGGTGTCGCGATTCAGCGTCGTCTGACCGGGTGAAGGGCAATTGCCGCATGCAATTGCCTAGTGCCTGCGCAGAAACGGCTCGGCGCGCCTGAATGTGTACCGTTTGTCTATTGGCGGCTGGGTTGGCGCGGCTAGCGTTTGAGGATGGCGCGAGGTCTCAGCTCTTCAGGCGTGACGGATTGGTCGCTGGCCGGTCCGCCGACCATACTTTCTGCCCGCCGGCTTCATGTTGGCAGCGGTGCGGATGCTGTGGCCCGGCTACCTCGCGCGCTGCGCGACGCACCGTCACGTGCCACCCTGCTGGCACGCGAAAAGGAGGCCGAGACCGGATGACCAGACGCCCCGCCATCGGCAGCATCACGCCCTCCTCCAACCGTGTGGTGGAGCGTACCTTGGCCGCGATCCTGCCGCGCTTTCCCGGCCTCGATTCCTGCATCGCGCGGATCACCTATTACGGCCCTGGCATCGGCCAGCCGAAGGATGGCTACGATGCCGAGCCCTTTCGCCACGCCGCCTGGCAGTTGAGCCATGCGCAAGTCGGCGTGGTGTGCTGGAACGGCACGCGCGGCGCGGGGCTTGGGCTGGAGGCCGATCGTGCGCTCAGCGCGACGATGGCCGAGGCGGCGGGGTGCCCGGCCACCACCGCCTCCCTTGCCACGGCGACGCTGCTCGACCTGCTCGGTGCCGGGCGCATCGCCTTCGTCACGCCTGGCGATGCCGCCTATGCGCAGGGCGCGGCCTTGGGGCTGGGCCGGCGTTTTGTCGGCGCGAAGGCAATGGGGCTGACCGACAATCACGCCGCCTCCGCCGTGACACCGGCCGCCATCGCGGCCCTTGTGCGCGAACTCGCCGCCGAGTCGAAGCCGGATGCCATCCTGCTCTGGAGCACCAATCTGCCCGGGTTCGAAGTGATGGCGCCACTCGAGGCCGAGCTTGGCATCCCGGTGATCGACTCCGCCGCGGCGGGCGTCTGGGGTTGCCTCGCCGCGCTGGGCATCGATCCCACGCCGGCGGCCGATCTCGGGCGCATCTTCGGCATGGCAGGAGGCTGAGCATGGCCGGTGACGAGAACCCGCTGGCGCGCTTCCTCGGCCCGCCGGCGCGGCTATTGGCGCTGCTCGCCGGATGGTGGCTGCTGATCCTGTCCTTCGCCACCTGCGTGGAGATCGTCGGCCGCAAATTCTTCAGTTTCTCGCTGCAGGGGATCGACGAGGTCGGCGGCTATACCACCGCCATCGTCTCTGCCCTCGCCTTCGCCTGGGCGCTGGTCAGCAAATCCCACACCCGCGTCGATTTCCTGCTGTCGAAGATGCCGCTCGGCCTGCGTTCCCTGCTGAACGCCACGGCTTTCGCGCTGCTCGCGGGCCTTGCGGTCTTTGCCGCCTGGCGTGGCTGGGCGGTGCTGGAGGACACGCTGGAATTCGATGCGCGCGCCGTGACGCCGCTCGGCACGCCGCTGTGGATTCCGCAGTCGCTTTGGCTGCTCGGCATGGTCGCCTTCGCGGTGGTGGCAGTGGCGCTTGGCACTCATGCGGTATGGCTTTTGCTGGTGGATCGCGCGCGGCTCAACCGCCTCTATGGGCCGATGACGCTGGATGAGGAGGTGGCGATCGAGGCGAGTGCCGTCGTTCAACGCACCGGTGGCAGGGATACGATGTCATGATCGGCGTCACCGAAACCGCCATCGGCTTCGTGCTGCTGATCGGCCTGCTGTTCCTCGGCCTGCATGTGGCGACGGCGATGTTCGGCATCGCGGTGCTCGGCGCCGTCGTCTATCTCAGCCCGGCCCTGGTGAATGCGGCTGGCATGCAGTTCTGGTCGGCGATGGAGGATTACACGCTTCTCGCCATCCCGCTCTACATCCTGCTCGGCGAGATATTGGTGCGCAGCGGCAGCACGGACCGGCTATATCGCAGCCTCGCCGATTGGCTGAACCCGCTGCCCGGCGGGCTGCTGCACACGAATGTGGGGGCGAGCGCGATCTTCTCGGCCGTGTCGGGTTCCTCCGTCGCGACGGCGGCGACGGTGGCGACGGTCGCGCTGCCTTCGTTTCGCAAGCGCGGCTATGACGAGCGGCTGGTGCTGGGCTCGATCGCGGCGGGGGCGTCGCTCGGCAACCTCATTCCGCCGGGCATCGCGCTGATCGTCTATGGCGCGCTGACCAACACCTCGGTCGGCCAGCTTTACGCTGCGGCGGTGATTCCGGGCGTGATCATGACGCTGCTGTTCATGGCGACGATCATCGTCATCGCGCTGGCGAAGCCCGCCTGGGTGCGGGAGAAGGAGGCGATCGACCCGCTGATGGTGCGCCTGTCGCGCCTGATCGACCTGCTGCCGCCGTTGGTGATCTTCACCATCATCATGGGCTCCATCTACACGGGCTGGGCGACGGTGACGGAAAGTGCCGCCCTGGCCGTGGTCGTTTCGCTACCGATCGCGGCGATGTACGGCAAGCTCAACATCCGCATGCTGCACGAATGCTTCATCGCCACGGCGCAGTTGACCGCGATGAGCATGCTGGTGCTGGCCTGCGCCTTCTACCTGAACTTCGTGCTGGGCTTGCTCGGCGTGACGCCGGCGCTCGGCAAGTTCGTGACGGAGCTCGGTGCCTCGCGGCTGGAGCTTTTGCTGGCGCTGGCGGTGTTCTACCTGCTGCTCGGCGTATTCTTCGAGTCGTTGCCGATGATGGTGGGCACGGTGCCAGTGGTGTTCCCTGTCGTGGTGGCCGCGGGGATCGATCCGATCTGGTTCGGCGTGTTCATGGTACTGATGTGCGAGATTTCGCTGATCTCGCCGCCGGTCGGCATGACGCTCTACGTCATTCAGGCGGTGCGGCGCGAGGGCACGATTGCGCAGGTCTTCGCCGGCACCATCCCCTTCTTCGCGGCGATGGTGCTGATGACCGGGCTGCTGATCGCCTTCCCGGAGATGGCGCTGTGGCTGCCGCGGATGATGTTCCAGCCCTACAGCACTGTTCTCTCCCATTGAACCAATGTGAGCGGATGTCGTGCTGTAGATTCAGAGGATCGATCGCGCTCCAGGTTTCGCGGTCGGGGGGTTTCGGCACGCCGGCCAGCGTCGGCGCGCCGGTGCTTCTCACCCCTCGTTGCTGGCGCAATCGCGCTGATAGGGCAGCGCCATCATGCGGGCCACGGCAACCAGGGCGCTGCGGTGGCGGGTATCGGTGATGGTTCCGAACAATTCGATCAACTCGACGATGTCGTCGCTGGCTTGGACGGCGGTCTGCGCCATCGGGGGTGGCGCCATGCCAAGGAATTGATCTTGTCCTGCTGCGATGAGCGAGTCCGCGCCCACTCCGAGCGCGTTGGCGATGGCGATGAGGCGGCTCGCGGCGATTCGTGTGGTACCGGCCTCATAGCGATGAAGTTGCGCGCCGGTTACGCCGACAACACGCGCCAATTCCTTCTGCGTGCGGCCCTGGCCGCGGCGCAGGGCGCGGATCTCTCGGCCGACCGAGGAGTCCGAAATCGTCGGTGCCCGCCGGCCAAGTGGCATCAGCGGCGTAAAACGCGGCGCTGGTGTTGGAACGGACGCGGGCACGCCTTGAAGAGCCAGCGCCGCCATCAGGCGGTCCTGGCCAAAGGGGGGCTGCGCGCTGTCGACCTGGGTTGCCGCCATCGGCGGGAAACTCAGGTGCGGGCCGTGGCCATTGGCCTGGGTGGCGGAGCCGTTCGTCTTGTTCATCATGGGCGTGTACTCCGGTGCTGAACCGAAGGCCGGGAGGGCCAGCCACGCCCGCAAAGGCGCAGCGGTTCGATCATGCACTTAAATGCGCTGAACGCCCCGCGGTTTCATTGCTGCGGAGGCCGTGACTGCGAAAACCTGCCGGGCTGTCGGCGCGCTTTGCAATGTTGTTGCGCATTGAGCAGCATGCGTTCTGCTGGAACCATCTCAATACGTTTTTTCCCATAATTTCAAAAGGTTATATAGCACAAGTGTGGGCGGGCCGCGCCGCCCGATTGGCGCCTCTGCCGCATTGTCCGCGGCCCCTTCGAAACGATATTGCCCTCGAAAGCGGCCACTTTATGTTGATCGGCATGTTGCGAAAATGCTCGCTGAGATAAAATCCTTGATTCGAGTCCAATCGTGGCGGATGCTGTCAATAGCTAAATTCTCGGTAAAATAGAAAATATAATCAAATCGCCTGAAACTTGGGTGCCGCTGACACGTTTCACGGTTGGCAGGCCCAACCCTTTGCCGTTCGCTGAAGTACGTGCTGTCTCGATCTGTCCCGCTTCGGATGCAGCCTGGAA
>JBBSCP010000043.1:0-18865 GCA_038250135.1 Acetobacterales bacterium
CATCATCTGCGTGCCGACCACCGCGGGCACCGGCAGCGAGGCGACGCGCTTCACCATCGTCACCGACACCGCCCATGACGAGAAGATGCTCATCGCCGGTCTCGGTGCGCTGCCGCTCGCCGCCATCGTCGACCCGGAGCTCACCTACGGCCTGCCCGCGCGCATCACGGCGGATACCGGCATCGACAGCCTGACCCATGCGTTGGAGGCCTTCGTCAGCAAGCGCGCCAACCCGATCTCGGACGAGTATGCGCGTGCGGCGATGCGCCTGATCGCGCCCAACCTCCGCCGCGTCTGGGCCGAGCCGCGCAATGCCGAGGCGCGCGAGGCGATGATGCGCGGCGCCACGCTCGCCGGCCTCGCCTTCAGCAATGCGAGCGTGGCGCTGGTGCATGGCATGAGCCGCCCGGTGGGGGCGCATTTCCACGTCCCGCATGGCCTGTCCAACGCCATGCTGCTGCCTGCCGTCACCAACTTCGGGCTTGAGGCCGGCCGTGCGCGCTACGCTGAGGCGGCGCGGGTCATGGGCGTGGCGAGCCAAGCCGATGGGGACCAATCGGCCGCCGCGAAGCTGGTGGAGGAGCTGCGCGCGCTGAACCTCGACCTTGCCGTGCCAAGTCCGGCCGCCTACGGGATTGACGCGGCGAAATGGAACGCCTCGCTGGCTACCATGGCGGCGCAGGCTCTGGCCTCGGGCTCGCCCGGCAACAATCCGCTGGTGCCGGACGCCGAGCAGATCATGGCGCTGTATCGCGAAAGCTACATGGCGTAGCGGTTCATCCGATGCTGAGCGAGGCGGCGCGCCAGGCGGCCATCCAGGCGGGGAGGGAGGAGATCGGCAGCGGCCGCCCCACGCCGAAGCCCTGCGCCAGGTCGCAGCCGGCGGCAGAGGCGGCGCGCCAGACATGCGGGTCGGTCACGCCCTCGGCGATCACCAGCTTGCCCTTGGCATGGGCGAGCCCGACGATCCGCCGGACCTCGGCGCGGGCGCGGTAGTCGTACGGCATGGCTACCACGAGGCCGCGGTCGAGCTTCACGCCGGTGAAGGGCAGGCCCAGCAGATGGCGCCGTCCATCATCCAGCGCCAGATCGTCCAGCAGTACGCCGAAGCCAGCCCGGGCCAGCCGGCGGAGCGCGCGACGCAGCGTGTCGATGTCGCGCACCGCAGTGCTTTCGGTGAGCTCGAGCAGGAGGTTGGTCGGCCGCAGACCGGCCGCGGCAACGGCGGCGCTCAGCCAGCTGGGTAGGCCGGGCCGCAGCAGCACCGGCAGGGGCACGTTGAAGGACAGGCGCAGGTTCCTGGCCGAAGGGAGCAAGGCGAGCTCCGATAAGGCACGATGCGCAACCGCGGCGGTGAGTTGCGCGGCGAGGCCGGATTCCTCGGCCATCGGCACAAAAGCGCCGGCGCCGAGCGCAGCCTCTGGTCGTTCCCACCGCGCCAGCGCTTCGAGCATCACCGGCTGGCGGTCCAACATGCGCACGATCGGTTGGAAGCGGACGGTGATCTCGCCGCGGCGCAGCCCTGCGGCCAGCGCGGCAGGGCCGTTTTCGCTGCCATTGAGCCCATCGTGCCGCACGCCGGCGCTGAGTGCATCGGCGAGGCGCTTGGGTTCGGCAGGAACGACTCGCAGCCCTTGCGGCGGCGCCATACCTGGCTGGGAGACGACGACAACGGCCGTGCCGCTGAAGCGGTCCCGTGCAGCGCTCAACAGGGCTGACGCGATCGAGCCTGTTGCACCGCCCTCGAGCACGAGGTGCCGCGGGCCAAAGCCTGGACCGACGAGCTGAGAGAGGGCCTCCGCGCCCGACGCGACCTGCACCACCGGACGGCCGTTCATGCGCCGCGCTGCTGCATGAGTGGTCGCGATGACCAGCGGGTCACGCGCCACGAGCAGCAGGGTGCTCGGGTCGGAGGCTGTGCGCCGGGGGCGCCGAACCATGGTTTCTGGGCTCCCAATGGGCCGCCGACCAGATGAAAGGTCGGAAACGGCCGAGTCAAGCGCGCGTAGCGAAAAGTCTATAGCACGCGGCGACCACACCGGGAATGCCTGCTCGTCTCAAAGATGAATAATGTCTTAGAGAAATTACTGCATTCGTCAGAATTTTCCCAGACGTCTCAGATTTCAGACACGCCGTGGCAGCCAGGGTTCATCCTGCCAGCGACGGCGTAGATCCTCGTCCACCCGCGTCAGCAGGCGCATCCAGGTGGCTGGGCCAAGGAATCGGGCCGTCTGGCCCTGCGTGGTGGCGGCCGCGATGAAATCCGGATCCTGGGTCAGAGCCTCCAACCCCGCCAGCAGCCGATCCCGTACCGGCTCCGGCACGCCCGGGGCGAGCGCAAAGCCACGCTGGGCTGTCGCGACCAGGTCGATCCCCTGTTCGCGGAAGGTCGCGAGGTCCGGCAGCAGCGCGCTGCGACGCGCGGCGGTGACGCCCAGCGCCAGCAGCTTCTCCTCACGCAGTGCCACGATGGCGTCGGGCAGGGAGAGCATGGCGGCCGGCACATGCCCCGAAAGCGCTGCCTGGCGGGCCGCCGCGGCCGAGGGAAAGGCCAGAATGCTCAGGTCGAGTCGGCTGTCGAGTCGCAGCGCCGCGACATGCCCGGCGCTGCCCGGCGCCGGCGTGCCGAGCGGCCGTCCTGCCGCCACGGCGCGCAGCGCGGCGATGTCCGCCGGCCCGTCCAGCGGGCCCACCAGCACCATGCTCTCCTCCAGCACGGCGGCAAGCGGAACGACGCGGCCGAGCGGCGAGGCGTCGCCCGCCTCGATCGCGCGGGCCAGTAACAGGGGGGCGGTGACGATTCCGATCAGCCGAATGTCGGCCGGGCTGGCGGCGAGCACCGAGATGGCCTCCAGGCCGCCGCGACCGGGATGGTTGCGCACGCCAACCGAGACGCGCGTCCAGTGCCGTTCGAGGAAGGGGGCGATGTTGCGCGCCCAGAGATCGGGCGGGGAGGAGGGTGGCGCACCGACCAGCAATTCCAATGGATTGCGGCGAAACGCCTCTGCCGGTCGCATGCTCAGCGCCGGCAGAGCCAGTCCAGCGGTCAGCGCGAGCGCGCCGCGCCGGCCGAGTTGGCGCGTCACGGTGCGGTCACCCCCGCCGGTGGCGCGGCCTCATTCGGACGGAGGGATTTGGCACCGGTGAACAGCACGATCGGCGCCGCGATGAACACCGAGGAGCCGGCGCTGACGATGATCCCGAACAGCATGGTCCAAGCGAAGCCGCCCAGCGCGTCGCCGCCGAACAGCGCCAGCGGTACCGCCGAGAGGAACAGCGTGGCGGAGGTGCCGAGCGAGCGGTTCAGCGTCTCGTTGATCGAGAGATCGACCAGTTGCCGCAGCGGCATCTGCTTGTATTTGCGCAGATTTTCCCGCATGCGGTCGAACACGACAACCTTGTCATTGGCCGAGAAGCCGATGATGGTCAGGATCGCCGCCACGGTCTGGAGGTTGAACTCGATCTGGGTGAGGGCAAGAAAGCCCACCACCTTCGTCGCATCCAGGACCAAGGTGATGATGGCGGCGATGCCGAACTGCCATTCGAAGCGCACCCAGATATAGACCAGCATCGCCAGCAGGCTGATGCCAAGGGCAATCATGCCGCCCCGAAACAGCTCGGCCGAGACCCGGTTGCCCACGGCCTCCACGCGCAGCACGCGGGTGCCGGGGGCCGCGCTTTCCAGCGCGCCACGCACGGCAACGACAGCGCGCTGCGTGCCGGCCTCATCGGCCTGGACGGGCAGGCGGATCAGCACGGCATCGGCCTGGCCGAACTCCTGCGCGCCGACATCGCCCAGGCCAAGCCCGCCCAATGTGCTGCGCAACTGGCCGAGATTGGCCGGCCCGGGGGTGCGGACCTCCATCACGATGCCGCCCTTGAAGTCGATCCCCCGCTCCAGCCCCGGGTAGAAGGCCAGGATCACCGAGGCGGTGGAGAGGAAGGCCGAGACGATCAGGCCGATCACCGCCCCCTTCATGAAGGGGATGCGCGTGTTGTCCGGCACGAGGCGGAACAGTGGGCGGGCCAAGGGGCGGAGAAGCAGGCGGAGCATGGTGCGTCTCCCTCTCAGACCGGCAGCGATTGCGGACGGCGGCGGCGATACCAGGCCGCCACCATCAGGCGCACGACCACGGTCGCGGTAAACATCTGGACAACGGTGCCGATGGCGACCGTCACGGCAAAGCCCTTCACCGGCCCGCTGCCGAAGGCATAGAGGCAGGCCATGGCGATCAGATTGGTCAGATTACTGTCCAGGATGGTGCCGGAGGCCTTGCTGAACCCGGCCTCCAGCGCGCTGATCGGACTTCGCCCGAGCCTGGTTTCCTCGCGGATTCGCTCATTGATCAACACGTTGGCGTCGAGCGCGGTGCCGAGCGTCAACACAATGCCGGCGATGCCTGGCAGGGTAAGGGTGGCGCCGAGCACGCTCAGGACGCCGATCATGATAACGACGTTGGCGACCAGTGCGATGTTGGCGAGCCAGCCGAAGAAGCCATAAGCCAAGCCCATGTAAAGAAACACGAAGCTGGTGCCCACGGCGAGCGAGATGAAGCCGGCACGAATAGCATCCGCCCCCAGCTCCGGCCCGACGGTGCGTTCCTCCACCACGGTCAGCGGCGCGGGCAGGGCGCCGGCGCGCAGCAGGACGGAGAGGTCGGTGGCGCCGCGCACGTCGAAGCTGCCGCTGATCTGGCCGCGCCCGCCGGTGATCGGCTCGCGGATCACCGGCGCGGTGATCACGCGTTCATCGAGCACGATGGCGAAGGGGCGGCCGACATTCTGGCGGGTGATCTCGGCGAAGCGGCGGGTGCCCACCGAATCGAAGGCGAAGTTGACCACCCACTCGCCGGTCCGGCTGTCCTGCCCCGCGCGGGCGTCGTTGAGGTTCGCGCCATCCACCTCGACGCGCCGGCGCACGGCATAGCGCTCGGCACCGCGGTCGCCCTGCAGGAACATGGTGCCCGGCGGCGGCGTTGGATTCAGGACGTTCGCCGTTTCGTCCAACAGATGAAAGGTCATGCGCGCGGTGCGGCCGAGCAGGTCCTTGATCCGCGCCGGATCCTCGACACCGGGGAGCTGTACGAGGATGCGGTTCTGCCCCTGGCGCGCGATCACCGCTTCGGCCACGCCGGTCTCGTCGATGCGCCGGCGTACGATTTCGATCGACTGCTCCACCGCGCTCGACGCCTTGGAGCGCAGCCCGACCTCGGTAATGGTGGCGCTGACGGTGCCGTCAGGCGTGGTCGTGACCTCGATATCCGGCTGCTGCGCGCCGCCGCCGGTCGGCACGGTGATGGCGGCCTCCCGCAACAGGCGGGCCACATCGGCGGCGCGGGCGGGATCGGAGACGCGCAACGTCACGCGCCGTTCGCCGGGATTGGCGCTGAGGCCGGTGTAGAGGATGCGCGGATTGGTGGCCGCAGTGCCGCGGCGGGTGGTGTCGACCAGCGATTCCAGTCGCTCGCGGACCATCTGCGTGGTGTCAACCTCCAGCAGCAGGTAGCTGCCGCCGCGCAGATCGAGGCCGAGGCTGATCTGGCGCGCCCAGCTCGGCAGGATGTCGCGCGGCAGCAGGTTGGGGACCGAGAGCAGCACGCCCAACAGGCACACGCCGATCACCGCGAGCGCCTTCCAGCGGGCGAAATACATCATGGAGCTGGCCGACCCTGAACCGTGTAGGGGCCACCTGCCCTGTGGCAGTGACCTTGAGCGCCGCAACATGCGCGGCGGCCCCCCCCGATGCAAGCCCGCGTGTCTCCTTGTAAGAGGAAGTCTGTCGGTTTGGGGCTTGGGGCGCATGGCTTTGCCGGTGGCGGTACTGGGCGTGGGGCATTTCGGGCGGTTCCACGCGCTGAAGGCAGCGAAAGCCGGCCCTTTGCGTCTCACCGCGATCCATGACGCCGATCCGGCCCGGGCCGCGGCCGTCGCCGCCGAGCTCGGCGTGCCGGCGCTGCCGGTAGCCGAGGCCATCGCCGCGGCCGAGGCGGTGATCGTCGCGGCGCCGACACGCTTCCACGCCGCGCTGGGCCGGCAGGTGCTGGCGGCAGATCGGCATCTTTTCATGGAAAAGCCCATCGCGGCGAGCCTGGCGGAGGGGGAGGCGCTGGCCGCGCTCGCCACCGCTCGGGGCAAGGTGCTCCAGGTTGGGCATATCGAGCGCTTCTCGGCCGCCTTCCGCGCCGTCGTCGCCGCGCCCGCCAACGGCAGGGCGCTGCACTGGGAAGCGGTGCGCGCCGCCCCCTTCCGGCCGCGCTCGCTGGATGTGTCGGTCGTGCTGGACCTGATGATCCATGACATCGACCTGGTGTTGACCTTGGCCGGCGACGATCCGGTGGAAGTGCGGGCAACCGGGGCAAGGGTGATGTCCGACCACGCCGATTTCGCGGTGGCCCAACTGACCTTCACGGGCGGGCGCACAGCCACCGTCACGGCGTCGCGCATCTCGCTCGCGATGGAGCGCCGGCTGCGGGTGCTGGGGAGTGAAGGTGAGATGATCGTGGATTTCCTCGGCCGCTCGCTCGCCGTGCTGCGCCGCGGAGGCATGGAGGCGGTGGCGACCATGCCCGGGTACGGCATCGACCGAGTGACCTGGACGGATCACGACAGCCTGGAAGCCGAGCAGGCCGGCTTCGCCCTGGCCTGCACTGCAGGCACCCCGCCCGAGGTTCCGGCCGAGGCCGGACTCCGCGCGCTGCGCGTCGCTTTGGCCGTGGAGCGCGCGATCGGTTAGGCGCTGCCGGAGACCATGGTCGAGAGCCCCGGAAATGCCACCAGCAGCGCCAGCACGATCAGCATCACCAGCACGAAGGGCATCGCGCCCGCGAAAATGGTCTCGAGGCCGATGCGCTTGTCGTTCAGCGTGGCCTTCACCGCGAAGGCGCTGATGCCAAAGGGGGGCGTAAGCAGCCCGACCTCCACCGCGATGACGGTGATGATCCCGAAATGGATCAGGTCGAGGCCGAACTCCTTCGCGATCGGTGCCGCGATCGGCGTCACGATCAGCAGGATCGATGAACTGTCGATGATCATGCCAAGCAGCAGCACGAACAGGATGTAGACGAACAGGAAGCCATAGGCGCCAAGCCCCAGCGCCTGGATCAGATCGGCGATCGAGGCCGGGATGCCCGCCATGGTCAGCATGCGCGAATACATGCTCGCCGCGATCAGCAGGAACAGGATCCCGACGGAGACGAAGCCGGTTTCCATCAGGATGCGCCAGAAGCGTGGCAGGTTGAGCCGGCGGCGCACCAGGGCAATGACCAGCGCGCCGAACGCGCCGATGGCGCCGGCCTCGGTCGGCGTGAAGAAGCCCGTGTAGAGCCCGCCCAGCACGAGCGCGATCAGGCAGGCGATGGGCAGGGATTTGGCCAGCAGGCTGCCCGTGGTCTCGACCTGTACCGGCAATTCCGCGAAGGCGGCGCGCGGCTGCACCCAGTCGGGGCGGTAGGTCGCCATCCAATAGATCATGCCGATGAAACCCAGCGCCATGATCAGCCCCGGCACGATGCCTGCGAGGAAAAGCTTGCCGATCGACACCTCGGCCAGCACGCCATAGATGATCATGAGCAGGCTGGGCGGGATCAACATGCCGAGGATGGAACTGCCCGCCACGCAGCCCACCGCAAATTTCGGCGTGTAGCCGAAGCGCATCATCTGCGGCACGGCAACCTTGGTGAACACCGCCGCCGAGGCGATGGAAATGCCCGTCACCGCGCCGAACACCGCGTTTGCCGCCACCGTCGCCATGCCAAGCCCACCGCGCACGCGCCGCAGCAGGTATTGCGCGACCTCGAAGGTGTCCTTGCCGACATCGCTGACCGAAACCAGCAACCCCATCAGCACGAACAGCGGAATGGTTGCAAACAGATAGTCCGATATCGCGGCGTAGGAGGCCAGTGCGAGCAGCCGCCCTGCGAGCTCGAAATTCTCGCGGATCAGGCCGATGCCGATGAAGCTCAGGAACACCAGCGCGATGCCGATCGGCATGCCCGAAAGCACCAGCCCCGCCATGATGGCGATGAGCGCAAGGCCGATTTCGATCTCGATCAAGCGGGCACTCCCCTGAAGGCGCGCTTCAACGACCCGAACAGTTGCACCGCGCCCGCCGCCATGGAGCCGGCGCAGCCGATCAGGATCGACAGGCGGATCGGCCAGGTCGGCAGCGTCCATACGCCCTGCACGCCGAAGAACTCGCGCTGTACCCAGGCATCCTCGAATTGCGGCAGCGTCGCCTTGAAGATCACCCAGAAGATGAAAATGGCTAAGCCGGCAAACACGGCCTCCAGAACCTCCGCCACGCGCGGCAGGCGGGCCTGAAGGCGCGCGAGGAACATGTCGGCGCGTGTCATGCGCTGGGCGTGGATGGTTGCGGGGAGTTGCAGGAACACGATGGCGACGATCATCATGGCGCAGATTTCCGCGACACCGTTGAGCGGCGCATTGAAGAAGGAACGCCCGGCCACATCGGTGACGATCAGCGCCATCATCAGCGCGATCATGACGGTGCCGAGGCTGTTGAGCAGCCACAGCACGAGCCCGAGCGCATCCTTGGGCGGCCGCGCAGCAGCTTCCTGCGCGGCCTCATTGACGCTATCGAGTTCCGACACGCGGCCTTACGCCGTCCAGGCGCGGCCCGGCGTGGCGCCGCCGGCGCGCAGCCCTTCCATATAGGCCGCCAGCACCTTGCGCGCGGGTTGGCCGCGGCCCTCATTGGTGCGCGCCCAATCGCCCGCGATGTCCGGCACGGCCTCGATCCAGCGCTGCCGCTCGGTCGCCGGCAATTCGCTGATCTGCGCGCCGCGCGTGCCCATCTCCGCCATGTTCTGTGCGCTGGTCTCGATCACGCGGTTGGTCAGCGCCTCGGTATAGGCCTTGCCGCCCGCCTTGAAGGCGTTCTGCACCACGGGGTCGAGGCGGCCGAAGGTCTGGCGGTTCATGCCGATGCCGCCGACATACATGCAGCCGACGTTCACCTTGGTGATGAAGCGCGCAACCTCGTGCACCCGCACCGGGAAGATGCCCGAGGGGAAGGACAGCGCGCCCTCGCTCACGCCGGTCTGGATGTCCGTATAATAGGTGGTCAGCGCGCCATTCACCGGCACCGCGCCGGTGCCGCCGAGCCAGGTGGCGGAGACGCCTGGCGCGCTGATCTTGCGATTGCGCAAATCATCGAGCGTACGGACGGGGAAGGTGGTCCACAGATCGTAGGTCTCGGTGCCGCAGCTGCCGAGATAGACCATGTTGTTCTCGGTCCAGGCGCGCTGCATCTCCGGCATCTCGGCCGTCATCTTCTCCATCACATCGACCTGCAGGCGCAGATTGTCGGTGGCGAAGGGGGCGAAGTAGGTCACGTTCTGCAGCGGCATGGCGCTGCCTTCCCACAGCGTGCCGACAAAGCCGACATCGGTGATGCCATCCTTCACCGCGTTGCGCGTCTCGGTGAAGCGATACAGCGTGCCGCCGAAGGCCTCGCGCCAGCGGATGCGAAAGCGCGTGCTCTCCAACTCGGCGTTCACCTTGGGCATCAGCGCCTGCTGCATCGCCCAGATCCAGGCGATGGTCGTGGGGTGGCTGGCCGCGATGGTAATGTTGATCTGCGTCTGCGCGCCGACCACGTTGGGCATCGCAAGTGGCGCGGCGGCGGCGGTGCCGAGCAGCGCGCGGCGGGTGATGGTGTTCATTTCCTTGGTCTCCCTGTGTTCGTTTCAGAAGCGGCCGAGCGCGCCGAGGATGCGCGCCGGGGTGAAGGGTTGCGCGAAAACCTTGGCGCCGAGCGGGCGCAGCGCGTCGTTGAGCGCGTTCTGCACCGCTGCCGGCGCGCCGGCCGTGCCGGCCTCGCCAGCGCCCTTGGCGCCGAGAGCGGATTCCCTGGTGGGCGTCGAGACATGCGCCACCGTGATGTCCGGCATCTCGCCCGACATCGGCAGCAGATAGTCGGCGAGGCTGCCGGTCAGCAGCTGGCCTTCTGGTGAATACACGCAATGCTCGTACAGCGCGCCGCCGAGCCCCTGCACCACGCCGCCGCGGATTTGTTCATCGACCAGCATCGGGTTGATCACCGTGCCGCAATCCTCGACGCACCAATGGCCGAGCAGCGTCACGAAGCCTGTGTCGGGATCGACTTCCAGGTAGCTCGCCTGCGCGCCATTGGTGAAGCAGAAGGGATAGTCCTTCGGCGTCCAGTGGCGCGTGGCGACCAGCTCGCGCGGCAGATCCTTGGGCAGCGTGTCGCCGCGGAAATAGACGATGCGGCCGAGTTCTTCCAAGGGCAGGCGCGCCGCCCCCGTCGCGCGATCCACCACGACGCCCGCGCGCACATCGAGCGCCTCGGGCGGTGCCTGCAACATCGCGCCCGCGATCACCAGGATCTGTTCGCGCAACGCCGTGCCGGCCTGCAATGCGGCCTCGCCACCGATACCAGCGCCGCGGCTCGCCCAGGTGCCGCCGCCATAGGGCGTGGTCTCGGTATCGCCGGTGGTGACGCGGACTCGGGAAACATCGACGCCGACAGCGCTCGCCGTGATCTGCGCCAGCATCGCCTCCGTCCCCTGACCCTGTTCGGTGACGCCCGACGAGATCTGCACCGAGCCATCGGGATCAAGCCGCACTGTCGCGCCATCCATGGCCGAAATGCGCGCGCCACCGATGCCGTACATGAAGGGCGAGGGGTTGGTCAGTTCGATGAAACAAGCCAACCCGATGCCGCGATGCACGCCGCGCTGGCGCGCCTCGGCCTGCTCGGCGCGCAGCTTGTCGTACTCCATCAGTTCGAGCAGGCGCGAAAAGCTGCGCTGATGGCTCAGCCCTTCGAAGGCGAGGTTCGCGAGGTTCTTGCAGGGATAGGCATCGTCGGCGATCAGGTTGCGGCGACGGATTTCGGCCGGGTCCATGCCGATGGCCTCGGCGCAGAGATCTACCAGCCCCTCGGTCACGGCCGTCGCGATGGGATGCCCCACCGCGCGGTACTGGCAGGTCGGCGTCTTGTTCTGGAACACGACACTGGTGCGCGCCCTGTAGCCCTTGAGCACATAGGGCCCGCCGGTGAGGTTCACCACCTGGTTGCCCTCCACCGCGCTGGTGCGGGGATAGACGGAATAGGGGCCGATGCCGGTGAGGTCGTCGATCTCGATGGCGAGCAGCGTGCCATCCTTCGCCACGGCAGCCTTCGCATGAATGCGATGGTCGCGCGCATGGATGTCGCTGACCATGCCCTCGATCCGGTCGGCGATGAACTTCACGGGCCGGCCAAGCATCTTGCTCAGCGCGACAGTGGCAACCTCATCGGGATAGACATGCACCTTGATGCCGAAGCTGCCGCCGACATCCTTGCAGATCACGCGCACCTCGCCCTCGCGCAGGCCGAGATGCTTGGCAAACACGGTCTGCATCATGTGCGGCGCCTGGTTCGAATGGTACACTACCATCCGCCCCTCGGCCGGGTTCCAATCGGCGAGAATCGCGCGGCCTTCCAAGCACACGCCGGTGTGCCGGCCGGTGTGGAACGTCGCCTGCACCACCACCGCGTCAGGATCGGCGAAGCACGCATCGGGATCGCCGCCGACATGGTCGCGCCGGAAGGCGAGATTGTCGCCGAGTTCGGGGTGGATCACCGCGGTCGCTGGGTCGAGCGCCGTCTCCATCTCGACCGCCGCGGGCAATTCCTCCCAGGTCACTTCGATCAGCGCGATGGCGTCCTCGGCCTCGGCGCGGGTGCGCGCGACGATGGCAACCACGGGCTCGCCCTGCCAGCAGGCGCGATCGACCGCGAGCGCATGTTGCGGCGCGGATTTCAGCCCCTTCAGATGATGCAATACGCCAACCCAGGGCGTGCAGACCGCGGCCATTTCGCGCCCATCGACCACGCGGATCACGCCCGGCGATTGCTTCGCTGCGGCCGAGTCGATGGCAACGATGCGCGCATGCGCGTGCGGGCTGCGCAGGAAGGCGACATGCGCCATGCGCGGCAGCCGCAGATCATCCACATAGCTGCCGCGCCCCGCGACAAGGCGTTTCGCATTCGGCCGCGGCACGGAGCGACCGATATAGCTGTTCGGCCGATCGACGGCGGAGAGCGGTGCGTCATCCATCGCTCAGCCCTTTCGCATGGTCGCGGCGGCGTCGATCACCGCATCGACGATGGCGTGGTAGCCGGTGCATCGGCAATAGTTTCCGCTGATGCCCTCCCGCACCTGCTCACGCGTCGGCGCGGGATGTGCGCGCAGCAATTCGGCGGCGGCGACCAGCATCCCCGGCGTACAGAAGCCGCATTGCAGCGCATTGCGCGCGACGAAGGCTTCCTGCAAGGCCGCGATGGCGCCGCTTTCGGTAAGCCCCTCGATGGTCTGCACGCTGGCGCCATCGGCCTGCACGGCGAGCATCAGGCAGCCCCGCACCATCTGGCCGTCCACCATGATCGAGCACGCGCCGCAGACGCCATGCTCGCAGCCGGCATGGCTGCCCGTCAGGTCCAGCGTCTCGCGCAGGAAGTCGATGAGGTGCGTGCGGGGCTCGACGCGCGCCTGCACGCGCTCGCCATTCACGGTCACGCTGATGTCGATGGCGTGCTGCATGCGTCTCTCAGCCCTTGAGTTTCGCGAAGGCGCGGCCGAGCAGCACGCGCGCCAGATGCAGGCGAAATTGGGGCGGCCCGTGCAGATCGCCCGGCGGATCAAGATCCTGCGCCAGCGCGTCCTGCGCGGCCGCGAGATCGCCGTGCGCGAAGGCGGCCTCGGCGAGCAGACTGCGCAGTGGCGTACCGCCAACGCCGAACCAGGCGAGCCGTGCAACACCCGGGCGCACCAAGGCCGCGAGGCCGACGATGGCGTAATCGCCGTGCCGGCGCGCAAGTTCGATCAATGCGCTGCGCTGGACTGCCGCTGGCAGCGGAACCTCGAGGGCGACGATCAGCTCGCCATCGCGCAGATCTGTCTCATACAGGCCCTTGAAGAAATCATCCGCCGCGATGCGCCGCTCGCCACCGCGCCCCTGAGCGACGATGGTCGCCTCAAGGGCCAGCATGCAGGCCGGCAATTCAGCCGCCGGATCGGCGAACGCCACGGAGCCGCCGATCGTCCCGCGGTTGCGGATGGCGGCATGGGCGATGTGGGGCACGGCCTCGGCGAGCAGCGGCGCGTGGCGCGCGACGAGCGGATCGGCGCCGAGTTCCGCATGCCGCGTCAACGCGCCGATACGCAGCGTGTTGCTTTCGACCTTGATGCCGCGCAGCTCGGCCAACCCATTGATGTCGAGCAGCAGCGAAGGTGTGGACAGCCGCAGGTTGAGCGTGGCGATCAGGCTCTGCCCGCCCGCGATCAACCGTGCCTGATCGCCATGGGCGTCGAGCGTGTCGAACACGTCATCCAGGCTTTTCGCCCGGGCATAGGCAAAGGGGGCGGGCTTCACCGCAGCAACTCTCCTCCCCGATCGCAGCCGCGATCATGTGTCGCGCGGCCTGTTCCTCGGTCCCTTCGGCATAGGCGGGCGCTAAGCGGGTGGCAAGCTTGCGGTTTCACGCGTCGATGATCGCGACCGCGCGTGTCCAGCCGCCCGAGCCGCCCTTGATGCTGACCGGGAAGCAGGAAACCAGGAAGCCGTGATCCGGCAGCGCCTCAAGCCCGCCGAGTTTCTCGATCTGGCAATAGCCGCGCTCTCGCCCGGCCTTGTGGCCTTCCCAGATGAGGGAAGCATCGCCGGTCGCCGCCACGCGCGCCTTGGTGTGAACGAAAGGCGCGTCCCAGGACCAGCCATCGGTGCCGACCACGCGCACGCCGCGCTCGGTCAGCCACAGCGTCGCGGCTCGGCCGAAGCCGCAGCCACTCGCCACGTAATCGGGCTTCCCGTAACGCGCGCCGGCGGCCGTGTTGGCCAACACGATGTCGCCGGGTTTCAGCGCATGGCCGACGCGCGCAAGCTCGGCCTCCAGCTCGGCCGGTGTCACCACATGGCCATGCGGCAAATGCCGAAAATCGAGCCTCACGCCAGGGCCGAAGCACCATTCCAGCGGCACCTGCTCGATGGTCAGCGCGGGCTTGCGGCCTTCCGGGGTGCTGGCATCCATCGTGCTCGCATAGTGCCAGGGCGCATCGACATGCGTGCCGTTATGGGTGGAGAGCCGCACCCATTCGATCGCCCAGCCTTCCGACTCCGGCAATTGGTCCTCGGTGATGCCGGGGAAGAAGGCCACCACATCCTTCGCCGTCTCGCGATGCGTCTGGTACTCGATCACCGGCCCATAGCCGGGCGGGTCCGCCGCCACGCCGTTCTCGAGTGGGCGCGACAGGTCGATGAAGCGACGCGACATGGCGGGGTCCTCCGTTTCGAACGAGCATAGGCGGCCCGGCAGGGCTTCAACAGCGGCCGCCGCGGACGCATCCTGGCGCGCATAACGACTCCGAGGAACCGCCCGATGTCCGACGCCCTCATCACCCGTGCCGCCGAAAAGCTCCTGGCCGTGCGCTATGGCGGGCCGCGTCTGGCCAACCTCGGCGACGCCGCGCCCCCCGATGCCGAGACCGCCTGGGCCGTCCAGAAGGCGGTGATGCAGCGCACCGGCGCGCGCATCGGCGGCTGGAAATGCGCGACCCCCCCGGGCAAGCCGACCTCCGGCGCGATGATCGACGCGCAGACCATCGCGGCGAGCGGCACGCGCTGGTCGGTCACGCCCGGCGAGAAGATCGGCATCGAGACCGAGATCGCCTTCCGCTTCGCGCACGGCTTGCCCGCCCGCGCCACGCCCTATACCGAGGCCGAGGTGCTCGACGCGGTGGCCAGCGCCTTCCCCGCCATCGAGATGGTGGTCAGCCGCTACATCGACCCCGCCAAGGTCGCGCTGCCTGAGGCGATGGCCGACAACCTCGCCAATGCCGGCCTGGTGTGTGGCGCCGACGTGCCCAACTGGCGCAGCCTGGACCTGCCGAAGCTGGTGGTGCGGCAGAGCCATGCGGGCCAGGTGCAGGTCGAGCAGGCGGGCGGCAATCCTTCCGGCGGGCCGCTCGGGCCGCTGGTCTGGCTGGCGAACTACCTGCCGAGCATCGGCCTCACCATCGAGGCCGGGCAGGTGGTCACCACGGGCAGCTGCACCGGCCTGCTCTGGGTCGAGAGCCACCACCGCGTCGTCGGCGGTTTTGCCGGTATGGGGGAGGTCGTGGTCGATCTTGCCTGAGGCGCGCGCAACCCTCGCCCGTCACACACCGTTGGCCCTATGTTGGCAGCGCGGCGGCCGGGGAGGCAGGCATGGCGGATGATCCCTATCAGGTGCTCGGCGTGGCGCAGGGTGCGACGCCCGACGCTATCAAGAAGGCCTATCGCAAGCTCGCCCGCGCGCACCATCCGGACCTGAATCCCGGAAAGCCGGCAGCGGAAGCGCGCTTCAAGGCGGTCTCCGCCGCGCATGAGATTCTCTCGGACCCCGACAAGCGCGCCCGCTTCGACCGCGGCGAAATCGATGGTGCCGGGCAGGAACAGGCCCCGGCGGGCGGCTACCGGCGCCAGGCGGAGGAAGCCGCCGGCGCGCGCTACGGGACCGCGCCCCCCGAGGGCATGTTCGACGATCTGCTGGCCGAGATGTTTGCGCGCCAGCGTCCGGATGGCCCGCGCGCCGGGCGGGACGAATCCTACCTCCTCAAGGTGCCCTTCGCCTCGGCGGTGATGGGCGCGACCGAGGAACTGACCCTGCCCGATGGCCGCGTGCTGCGGGTGCAGATCCCACCCGGCGTCGAGACCGGGCAGGTGCTGCGGCTGCGCGGCCAGGGGGGCGCTGGGCGGCAAGGCGGGCCGGCCGGCGACGCGCTGATCGAGCTCGACGTCGCGCCACACCCCGTTTTTCGGCGCGAAGGCTTCGATCTGCGGTTCGACCTGCCGGTGACGCTTCGGGAGGCGGTACTGGGGGGCGCCGTGGAGGTCCCCACACCCTCCGGCACGCTGCGCGTCACCCTGCCCGCCGGCAGCGACACCGGCCGGCAGATCCGGCTGCGCGGCAAGGGTGTTGCGGGGCATGGCGCGCGCGCGGCGGGTGACCTGCTGCTGGCGCTGCGGGTCGTCATCGGTCCGCCCGATGCGGCGCTGGAGGCCTTCCTGCGCGACTGGGTGCCCGAACATCCGCAGGACCCGCGCGCGGGGCTGGAGGCCAGCCGATGATGACGATCGAGATGCTCTGCCTGCGCTTTGCCGCGCTGACGCCCGAGGATTTGCTGCACTGGATCGAGGAAGGCCATGTGCGCCCCGACGACCAGGCCGGCATGCTGGTGTTCCGCGAAATCGATGTGGAACGTGTGCGCCTGATCCTGGAATTGCGTGACATTTTGGAGGTCAACGAGGCCGCGCTGCCTGTGGTGCTGTCGCTGCTCGACCAGCTCTACGCGCTGCGCCGCAGGCTGCGCGAGGCGGGAATTGCGGTGGACGAGACAGCCTAGGGGCTTGCCGGGCCGCAGCGCTGCGGCTTTTCTGTGTGTGCCATCTTTGCGAGGAGCCACCATGCGCCCGTTTCCACGCCTGCTGCTGCCGCTGCTGGTGCTGTTCGGTGCCGCGCCTGCGCTGGCGCAGGAAGCGCCCTGGCCGTCGCGACCCATCGAGTTCCTCGGCGGCTTCCCGAACGGGGCGGGTACCGACATCTACGCGCGGCGCCTCGCCATCCCGCTGGCGCGCGCGCTGGGCGTGCCGGTGGTGGTCAACAACCGCATCGGTGCGGGTGGCAACATCGCCTCCGACTACGTCGCCAAGGCGCGGCCGGATGGCTACCTGATCCTGTTCGGTACGGCGGGCACGCATGCGATCAACGCCACGCTGTACCGGCGCCTGCCCTTCGACCCGTTGCGCGATGTGACGCATATCGCGCATCTCGGCGATGTGCCGAACGTGCTGATCACCAGTACGCAGCACCGCCCGCAATACACCAATTGCCAGGCAGTGATGGCCGATGCGCGGGCCCGGCCGGGTGCTTTGAACTACGGCAGCACGGGCAATGGCGCCTCCACCCACCTCGCGGGCGCGCGTTTTGCCACCGCGGCGGGCCTCGACATGGTGCATGTGCCCTTCACCGGCCAGGGCGGTGTGGTGACGGCGCTGCTCGGCGGGCAGATCGACCTGTTCTTCAACCAGACCGGGCCGGCGATCGGCATGATCCAGCAGGGTGCGGTGCGCGCGCTGGGGGTGACCACGCGCAACCGCGTGCCGGCGCTGCCCGCCGTGCCGACCATCGCCGAGGCCTGCGGCCTGCCGGATTTCGAGAGCACGACCTGGTATGGCGTCTTCGGCCCGCCTGGCCTGCCGGCGGCGATCCAGCAGCGGCTGAACGCCGAGATCGTCAAGGCGATCGAGGAGCCGGAATTCCGCAACTGGCTGGTGAACAGTCAGGGCATCGACCCGCCGACGGTGCGCACGCCCGAGGAGTTCCGCGCGGTGCATGAGCGCGACATCGCCCGCTGGGCCACCGTCGTCCGCGCCGCCGGCGCGACTGTGGATTAGCGCGCCACCGGCGCGATGGTGGATTAGGGTCTGCTCACGCCGGCAGCCCCTCCAGCATCTCCTCCTGCCAGGCGAGGTCGGCGCCGCTGAGCGCCCAGCCGCCCTCGACGTTCGGGCGGATCACTTCGGCGGGCGGCAGGCGGCCGAGCACCGCCTGCGTCGCTGCTGCCAGCGCGGGCGACCACTCGGCGCGATGGCACAGCGCCGCCAGGGCGCGGGCGCTGCGCAGCGCGACCGCGGCGTCGATGCGCACCTCGCTCGTGCCGGCATCCTGCGCCAACGCCAGGCGCAGCACCTCCCTGTCCCCGGCCCTGGCGGCAAGGAACAACGGCTTTTCCCGGTTCGCGAGGCCCGAAGCCGCGTCCATCTTCTTGCTAACCCGTGTCTGGAGGGCGGTATCCACATCAGGCGGCAGGTCGGCGCGGCGCCGCAGCGCGCCGAGCAAATGCGCCGCCACCAGCGAGCCCAGCGTGCGCGCCGTGCAGGCGGGCAGTTGTGGCCGCGCGATCAGCGCGCGCTGCCAGGAATCTTGCGGCGCCGATTCCGCAGCCAGGCGATCCAGCGTCGCCTCCCGGATTGCGGCCGAGGGGTTGGCGAGCAGGGCGGCGATCGCCGGCGTGTCGGCACTGCCCGCCACCGCATCCGATACGGCCTCCGACAGCGCGGGGCGTCGGGCCACCGCACGGCGCGTGAAGGGGGCGGGTGGTGCGGCGATCAGCGCCAGCAGATCGGCCTCGGTCAGCAGCGGCGAGAGGCGGATGATCGGGTCCGCCACCGGCAGCGCCGAATCACCGGCGAGGCGCATCACCAGGTCGCGCGGCGCGTCCGGCATCTCGGCCACGACCTCGGCGATCGCGGCGCGCACCTCCACCGCCGCATCGGCGACCAGCAACGCCATCGTGCCGGCCGAGATCCTGGTCAGCCGGTCCTGCGCCCGCGCGTCGAGCCGGGGCGCGAGCGTCGCCACCCGCCGGGCGAGTTCGGTCCTCACCGCGGCGTCGTCGTCACGCGCCAGCAGCAGCCCGGCCTGGGGCGGGGTCGCGTGGTTCGCCGCCACCGCCTGGCGCACGCCGGGATCGGGATCGGCGGCGAGGTAGGTGAGCAGCTCTGGCGAGGTCGCCTCCGCCGCGGCCACGGCGGTGCGGGCGGCGGCATCTCCGTGGCGGGCTGTGTGCACCGGGTCGCGCAGCATCACGTTCATGCAGCGAGCGTCCCGCCGCTGGTGGCGCTGCGGCCGCCGCGTTGGCGTTTCACCACATACATCGCGGCGTCCGCGCGCGCGATCAACTCGGAGGCGGCCTCGCCAGTGCGACGCTCGACCAGGCCAAGGCTGGCGCGCAGAGCTTCTGGCCCGAGCTGCGGCCAGCCCTCGATCGGGCCCGGCGCGCCAAGGCCGGCGATA
>JBBSCP010000044.1:0-18465 GCA_038250135.1 Acetobacterales bacterium
ATTCACGCTGCGTTCCAGGCTCGCCGCGGCTTGGCGTCGGATCGCCCGGTTAACGAGCCGGCCGCCCGAGTCGCCAAGCCAGCGCCACCAGCCCGATCGCCGCCAGAATCAGCGCCGCCTCCACCCCCACCACCGCGCGCCCCACGCCCATCGCCACCGGGCCCAGCGACTGTCCGAGGAAGAAGCTGAAGGCATGCAGCGCCACCGCGCTGCCGCGCGCCATCGGCGCGACCTCCGTCACCCGCATCTGGATCGAGCTGTGCATCATGTAGAAGCCGAGCCCGAGCAGCAGGCAGGCTCCCACCAGCACAATGGCCGAGGGCGCCAGCGCGATGCCCGCCAGCGCCAAGCCGCCCAACATCCCGCCCGCCCGGATCATCCGCCCCTGGCCCAGCCGCCGAAGCATCACCGCCGCCAGCCCGGCGAAGACGAAACCGCCCAGCGCGAAGGCGGCAATGGCGAGCCCCGCCTCCGCCGCCCCCCCCTGGCCGCGCGCCGCCAGCGTCGGCGCCAGGAAGGGGAAGATGCCGAATACCAGCACGCCTTCGAGGAACACCGAGCGATACAGCAGCCGCGCCGCCGCCAGGCCCAGGATTTGCCGGTACCGTGCGATCACCTCGGCCAGGTTCAACCGCCGGCCGACCGGCGCCGGCGCGCTGTCGCGCATCACCACCCAGCCCGCCACGGCGACCGCCGCGCAAACCACCAGCACGCCGCGCCAGCCGATCAAAGGCGCCAGCAGGGCGGCCATCGCGCCGCCCCCCACCGAGCCCGTCAGCCCCGCCACCAGCAGCCGCGACAGCGCCAACTGCCGGCGCTCGATCGGCACGCGGTCGCCCACCAATGCGATGGAGAGCGGGAAGATGCCGCCTGCCGCCGCGCCCGACAGCACGCGCAGCACCGCAAGCGTGCCCAGATTCGGCGCCATGGCCGACAGCGCCAGGGTGAGCGCCAGCAACACCAGCGCGGCGCGGATCACCCGCGTCTTGCCCACCGCATCGCCGAGCGGCCCAAGCACCGGCTGCGCCAGCGCATAGGGCAGGGCGAAGGCGGTGGCGAGAAGGGCCACGGTAGCGGGGTTGGCCAGGAACTCCTCGGCCAGCACGCCGACCAGCGGATCGAGCGCCCGCGTTGCCAAGGTGGAGGCACCGGCGCCGATGCCCAGAACCAGGATCAGCCGGCCAGCCTGCTTCGCTTCGTGCGGATCCGCCATCATGCCATGCTGCAAGGGCCAGTGGCCTCGCGCAACCGGCCCCGCCGGGGGATGGCGCGAAACTCGAAACCATTGAATCGGCAGCAGGAAATCCGCTCACATTGTATTAAAAGTGAGCGGATTGCGCTGTAGTAAAGCTGTGCCCCACAGCACCCCATGCGTCGTGCCGCTGGGCGGGCTGGCGACGCGATGAGGGCGCGACCTTGATGCAGGAAATCCCGCGTCCCTTCCTTCCCGGCGCCAAAAACCCCGGTGGTCCAGGGAGGTCTGGAGGAGCCGACGCCTCCTCCAGCGCGCCCATCACGCCTGCTTGCGCTCGATCAGCCCGCGCCGGATCTTCCGCCCGCGGCGGATGCGGTCTTCGATGAAGTCGGCTTCGCCCCGGCGCACGGCGCGGCCGAGAGCCTGGGCGTCTTCGGTGAAGCGTGCCAGCATTTCCAGCAGGGCTTCGCGGTTGTTGAGGAAGACGTCGCGCCACATGGTCGGGTCGCTGGCGGCGATGCGGGTGAAGTCGCGGAAGCCGGAGGCGGCGAATTTCAGCACGGCCTCCTTCGTCTCCTCCGCCAAATCATCGGCAGTGGAGCAGATGGTAAAGGCCAGCAGGTGCGGCAGGTGCGAGACGATGGCGACCACCTTGTCGTGGGTCGCCGGGTCCATCGTCTCGATCATGCTGCCGCAGCGGTGCCAAAGTTCGCGCACCTTCTCGACGGCGGCCGGGTCGCTGCCTGGCAGGGGGGTGACGATGACATAACGGCCCTGGAACAACTCGGCGAAGCCGGCGTCGGGGCCGGAGTATTCCGTGCCGGCCATCGGATGCGCCGGCACCAGGTGCACGCCGGGAGGCATCAGCGGGCCGAGGTCGCGCACCACGCTGCCTTTGGTGGAGCCGACATCGGTGACGATGGCGCCGGGCATCAGGCACGGCGCGACCTGCGCCATCACCGCGGCATAGGCGCCGACCGGGACGCAGAAAATCACCGCGTCGCAGCCCTCGACGGCTTTTGCCGCATCCTCCTCGATGACATCGGCGATGCCGAGTTCGCGCACGCGGTCCAGCGTGGCGCCGGTCTTGGCGTGCGCGACGACGATGCGCGCGAGGTCGCCGCGCGCCTGCGCGACGCGGGCGAGGGAGGAGCCGATCAGGCCGATGCCGAGCAGGCAGAGCCGATTGAACAGCGGTTCAGCCACGCGAACAGAAATCCGTGAGTGTGTCCATCACCATCTGGCATTCCTCGGCGGTGCCGATGGTGATGCGCAGGCATTGGCCCAGGCCGTAGCCCCCCATGGCGCGCACGATGAGGCCGCGCGCGCGCAGATGCGCGTCCGCCGCCTTGGCGCGTTCTGCGATGGTGAAATCGACCAGCAGGAAATTGCCCTCGCTCGGCCAGACCTTGAGGCCGGCGGCGGTCAAAGCGGCGGCCACCTTGCCGCGCCATTCGTTGTTGTGCGCCACCGACTTCTCGATCCAGCCGGGCTCGGCAAGTGCTGCGATGCCCGCTTGCATGGCGCCGGCATTCACGTTGAACGGCCCGCGTATGCGGCCCAGCACATCGACGATGGCGGGCGGCGCGTAGCACCAGCCCAGCCGCATGCCGCCCAGGCCATAGATCTTGCTGAAGGTGCGCGTCATGACGACGTTGTCGTTCGCATCCACCATCGCCTGGCCGGGGTCGTAGTCCTGCTGCGTCACGTACTCGGCATAGGCGCTGTCGAGCACCAGCAGCACGTCGGGCCGCAGCCCGCGGCGCAGGCGGAGCAGCTCGCTCTGTGGCAGCAGCGCGCCCGTGGGGTTGTTCGGGTTGGCGAGGCACATCAGGCGCGTGCGCGGGCCGACCGCGGCCAGCAGGCCATCGACATCGGCGGCGAGATTCTTCTCCGGCACCTTGATCACCTGGCAGCCAGCCCAACGGCCGGTCAGGTCGTACATCATGAAGCCATGCGCGGACATGATGATGTCCGTGCCCTCGCCGCCATAGGCCAGGATCAGCAGCATCAGCAACTCGTCAGAGCCATTGCCGCAGACGATGCGCGAGGCGTCGAGGCCGAAGCGCGCGCCGATCGCCTCGCGCAGCTGCGTGGCACCACCATCGGGGTAGCGATGCGCCTCGCGCGCATTGTCCATCAGCGCGGCGATGGCGCCCGGCGGTGGGCCGAAGGCGCCCTCATTGGAGGACAGCTTGATGATCCGGTTGACGCCCGGGATTTTCGATTCGCCGCCGACATAGGGCTCGACCGAGAGGATGGAGGGGCGCGGCATCACGGTCATGGTGGGGCTTTCCGTGTCAGGTCTGAAGGGGAAGGGCGAAGGCGCCGAGCGGCGTGCCGCAGCCAAGGCCCTGCATGTGGAACCCCGGCAACTCGGCCAGCGCGACGTCGCCGGCGATGATCAGCGAATTGGGCGTGATCCCCGCGTCGCGCAACCGCCCTTCGGCGCTCGCGGCCGGCAGCCGCAGGAAGGTCGCGTCATCGCCGGAGGGATCGGGGGGCGTGGGGGAAAGCAGGATGACCGGCGCGGCAGAAGGCCCGAAGAAGGGCAGGCGCGCGGTGATGAAGGGGTGGCCGGGATCGATTGTGGTCCACCAACGAGCGGTGTGGGAAGGCGCCGGCAGCGCGCCGAGCGCGCTCGTGCCGCCCGCCATCGCGGCAAATACGCCAGCCGAATCCGCCACCACCTCGATCGGCGAGGCCAGGCCGAAATGCTGGCGCAGCACTTCGACCCCCGCCATATCGAGCGCCGCAGCAACGCCGAGCGGCGCCTGCATTGCGGTGGTCGCCGCAAGCAATTCGCGCCACAGCCGGTACAGCGCCGCCCGCGGCAGCGCGCCCTGGTGGCGACCGAGCAGGCGGCGCAGAATCACCGCCTCTCGCCCCGGGCGCAGCGCCGGGCCGCGGCCCTTGGCGCGGCTGTTCGCCAGCGTTGCCACCACGCCGGCGCGGCGCATCAGCAAATCGTGCATGGCGTCGTCCAGCCGGTCGATCTCGGCGCGCAGCGCCTGGAGGTCGGCGGTGGAAGGAAGAGGGCTGCCTGGCATGGGAGGCGTTGCATAGACGCAGCCGCGCCGCGCGCCAAGCAGACCTGATACGCCTGCGGTTGCCCCAGGCCCCCACGCCGCCTATTTCTCGCGTTGTCGCAACTGTCAGAGCCGCATGAACAACGCCCTCGCGCCGCTGCCCCGGGTCGAGCACCAGCACGCCGTCTTCGCCGAGGGCCTGGCGCTGGACAGCGGCGCCGTGATCACGCCCCTTTCCGTGGCCTTTCGCACCTATGGCACGCTCAATGCCGCGCGCAGCAACGCCGTGCTGGTCTGCCACGCGCTGACCGGAGACCAGTATGTGGCGGAACCGCACCCGATCAGCGGCAAGCCTGGCTGGTGGGATACGGTGGTGGGGCCCGGCCGCGCGGTTGATACGTCCCGCTACTTCGTCATCTGCGCCAACGTGCTCGGCGGGTGCATGGGATCCTCCGGTCCGCCGGAGGAGATGACGGATTCGGCCGGCCACGGCATGGGCCGGCCCTGGGGGACGGATTTCCCCTCCATCACCGTCCGCGACATGGTGCGGGCGCAAAGGCGCCTGGTGGAGCATCTGGGCATCGCGCGGCTGCTGGCCGTGGTGGGAGGCTCGATGGGCGGCATGCAGGTGCTGGAATGGGCCGCGACCTACCCCGAGATGGTGGCGGCCGCCGCACCCATCGCCTGCGCCACGCATCACTCGGCGCAGAACATCGCCTTCCACGAGGTCGGCCGCGCCGCCATCCATGGCGACCCGGCTTGGCAGGGCGGGCGCTATTGGGAAGATGGCCGCATCCCCGAAAAGGGCCTCTCGGTGGCGCGCATGGTGGCGCACATCACCTATTTGTCGGAGGCTGCGCTGGGCCGGAAGTTCGGCCGCCGTTTGCGCGGTGCGGCCTCGCTCACCTTTCTCGAGGACGTCTTCGAGGTGGAAAGCTATCTGCGCCACCAGGGCAGCACCTTCGTGCGCCGCTTCGATGCCAATTCCTACCTGACCATCACCCGTGCGATGGACTATTTCGACCTGGCCGCCGAGCATGGCGACGTGCCGAGCGCCTTTCGCGGCACGGCCACACGCTTCCTGGTCGCCTCCTTCAGCAGCGATTGGCTGTTCCCGACTGAGGAAAGCCGCGCCCTGGTGCGCGCGCTGAACGCGGCGGCGGCCAATGTCTCCTTCGTCGAGATCGCGACCGACAAGGGGCACGACGCGTTCCTGCTGGACGAGCCTGTATTTCATCGCGCTTTGGGCGGTTTCCTGCGCGGCGCGGCGGAACGCCTCGGCGTCTGAACCGCAACTTTTAGAGCGATCAGCGTTCAATTGAACGCATCTCGTGCTCTAGCGGCACGCGGTGCTGCGGTTCGCGCTGGTCCTGGCCGATCGAGCTGGCTTGCGCCAAACTCAAGGCGCGAAGCGTCTCCTGGCAGGAGGCGAGCGGGGTCATATAGCGCCCAGGCGCCGCTCGCGCTAAGCTTGTACCCTCAATGGTTGCAGGGAACGCCGGTGCCGGACGCCGCGGGCGAGGTTCGCTTCGTCGCCAAGAACATGCGCCTCGACCTTCGCCTGATCGCGGAGATGATCGAACCGGGGGCGCGCGTGCTGGACATCGGCTGCGGCGACGGCGCGCTGATCGAGCACCTGACGCGGGCCAAGCGGGCCGATGCGCGTGGCATCGAGATCGACATGGCCGAGGCGACGGAGGCCGTGGCGGCCGGCCTGCCGGTGATCCATGGCGATGCCGACAGCGACCTCGCCTTCTACCCCGACGGCGCCTTCGATTACGTGGTGCTAAGCCGCACGCTCCAGGCCGTGGAACGGCCGCAGGAAGTGCTGCACCAGATGCTGCGTATCGGCCGCCACGCCGTGGTGAGCTTCCCGAACTTCGGCCATTGGCAGCTGCGCTGGCGGCTGCTGCTGCATGGCAAGATGCCCGATACGGATACCTGGGATCAGCCCTGGTACAAGACCCCCAACATCCACCCCTGCACGATCCGCGACTTCTTTGATCTCTGCACCAAGGAGAATTACGTGGTGGAGCGCTGGCTCGCGGTGGATGACAAGGGGCTGCGCTCGCCCTGGAAGCGTTCGCCCTGGCTGGCCAATCTGTTCGGCGAGCAGGCGTTGTTCCTGCTGCGCCGAAAGTAGAGGGGGCTTCAGTTGAGGCGGTCGGCGAACTCCGCAATGCGGTCCGTGGCGCTTTCGCCGGCGGGAAGCAGCGCAGCGGCCAGCGCGGCATGTCGCGCAGCCCCCTCGGCGCCCAATCGGCGGCATTCGGCTTCGACGTAGGCAAGCATCATTTGGATTGCGATGCGGTCCTCGGCTTTGACATCAGGCGCGGGCGGCGGGCGATGTTTCATGGCGGGGGGCGAACTTCGATGAAGGGTGAACCGAGTGAGGGTGGCAATTCGCCCGCCCCGGTTGTGCATGACTGGGGCGGAACAACCATCAACTCCCACAAAATCACGCCGCCGTGAAGAGGAAAAGCGGTTCTGCGAAACTCAATCTTCGGTTGTGTCTTTGCGGCCATGGGCGCGAGCATCGCGGCCGTTTGCGCTTCGGCCCGCTTGGCGCAAGTATGTTCTACGGCATGGGGAATGACCCGCGTCGCCGACAGGGAGAAGAAACATGTCTCGTGTTGCGATGGTGACGGGCGGGCAGCGCGGGATCGGCGCCGCGATCAGTGAGGCACTGCAGGCCGCGGGGCGCAAGGTCGTCGCCTCCTATGCCGGCAATGACGCAGCCGCCGCGGCCTTTACCGAGCGCACGGGCATCCCGTGCTACAAATTCGACGTCGGCGACTACGAGGCCTGCATCGCAGCGGTCGCGAAGATCGAGGCGGAGGTCGGGCAGGTCGAGATCCTGGTGAACAATGCCGGCATTACACGCGACGCGATGATGCGCAAGCTGACGCGGCAGATGTGGGACGAGGTGATCGATACCAACCTCGGCAGCTGCTACAACATGTGCAAGGCCGTCTGGGACGGCATGGGAAGTCGGAAATTCGGCCGCATCGTGAACATCGGCAGCGTCAACGGCCAGGCCGGGCAGCTTGGCCAGGTCAACTACGCGGCGGCGAAGTCGGGCATCCACGGCTTCACCAAGGCCCTCGCCCAGGAAGGGGCGCGCAGCTCCATCACCGTGAACGCCATCGCCCCGGGCTATGTCGACACCGAGATGGTGCGCGCCGTGCCGCCCGACGTGCTCGAGAAGATCATCGCCCGCATCCCGCGCGGGCGGCTTGGCACGGCGCAGGACATCGCCCGCGGCGTGGCCTTCCTCACGGCCGACGAGGCGGATTTCATCACCGGCTCGACGCTGTCTATCAATGGCGGCCAGCATATGTATTGAGCATCCCCCTGAGGACCCCCCGATGACCCATGTTGTGATGGCCTTCGACGGGACGGATGAGGCAGCGCCGGCACGGCGCTCCGCCGCGATGGCCGCGCATGTCGCGCATATCTCGACCGAGGCGGCGGCGGGGCGTCTGCTGCTCGGCCTGCCGCTGCACGACGAGGAGGGCCGCAGCCAGGGTTCGCTGATGTTCGTCGCCGGCGACGACGCGGCGCGCGACGCCTACCTCGCGGCCGAGCCCTTCGCGCGAGACGGCGTCTGGCAACGTGTCGAGACGCATGGCTTCCGGATCGCCCCACTTCCCCATCGTCCCTGGCCGCCCGCCGATGCGCCGGGGCCGACGGCACGCACGCACAGCATCATGATCGCCTGGGACGGCACGGATGACGGGGCGCTCGACCGCCGGCTCAAGGCCCGCCCGGCGCATCTGCTGGCCTCGCGCCCGATGGCGGAGGATGGCACGCTGCTGATGGGCGGCGCGATTCTCTCGCCCGAGGGCCGCATGGTCGGCTCCATCGCCATCACCAGCCACACCAGCCATGACGTGGTGCGCGACTGGCTGGCCGCGGCCGCCTACGTCACCGGCGATGTCTGGCGCGACATCACGATCTACGCCACGCGGCTGCGCCCGCTGGCCTATGCGCCGCTGCCGCGCGACTGAAGCTGCCCGACGAGCCCCGGGTCGGTCGCCGCCAGCCGGCGATTGGCTTCGAGCAGCGTCGGAATAGCCGGCGCCTGGCGCGAGACGAGCTGCGCGTAATCCTGCTCGACCTGCTGCATCACCTCGGCGAGCTCCGCACGGAAAGCCGCCTCGTCCACCGTGGTGAGCCGCCCGTCGCGCAACACCACGCGACCATCGACGATCACGCTGCGCACGCCGCGCCCGGTCTCGCAAAACACCAGCTGCCGCGTGGCACTTGCAAAAGGCTGCCAGGCGAGGTCGTCGAGGTCGATCAGCACCAGGTCCGCCTTCATGCCGAGCGCGATGGCGCCGATCTCATCACCGAGGCCAAGGGCCTGCGCGCCGCCGGTGGTCGCCGCTGCCAGCGCATCGGCAGCCAGCACGCCGGCGGGGTTGGGATCGTTGCCCGCGGCGAGCAGGCACATCAGCTTCATCGCCTGGAACAGGTTCTGGCAGTCGCTGCAGGAATTGTTGTCGCAGCCGAGCGCAAGGCGCACGCCCTCCGCCTTGAAGCGCGCCACCGGCGCGACGCCGTTCTTGAGTTTCAAATTGGCCAGCGGGTTGTGCACCACCCCCGCGCCGGCCCGCGCCACCTGCGCGATCTCCCCGGGCGAAATATAAACGCCATGCGCCAGCGTCGTGCGCGGAGTCAGCAATCCGACCTCGGCCATGTGGCCGATCATCGACCCGCCCGGATAGATCCGTCGCGCCTTGGCGAGCTGCGCGCGCGTCTCATAGACATGCGTGAAGACCGGTAGGGCGTGCTCCTGCGACAGCGCCGCGAGGCCCTCGAGCAGCGCCGTTGAGCATCGCTGCGGGCCCGAGGGGCTCAGCGCCCAATGCAGCCGCGCCGGCAAAGGCGACAGGCGCTTCAACTGCGCCGCAACGAAGGCAAGGTCCGCCGCCGCATCGCCCGGCTTGCCGCCGACAATCGCCGCCACCTCGGCGCTCATCGCCGGCAGGAAGGGCGCGATGTCGAGGTCCGGCAGGTCGCGCAGCGCAATCGAGAACACCACGCGGATGCCGAGCTCGGCATAGGCGCCAAGGATGACGTCCAGAGTCTCCTCATCCTGCGGCACCAGGGAGTTCATATCCTGGATGGTGGTGATGCCGTTGCGCAGCGCTTCCATGGCGCCGAGCAGCGTACGCGCGCGCAGCTCCGCGCGCGGGCGCCGGCCCCAATAGGCGGGCTGCGAGTGCAGCGCCCAGACGTCGAAGGGCATGTCCTCGAAGCGGCCCTTCAGCAGCGTGTCATAGGAATGGTAATGCGCGCTGACGAGACCGGGGATGAGAAGTCTGCCGGTGCCGTCGATGATCTCCGCATCCGCCGGCACATCCAGCGGCGGCCGGTCGCCACCGCCGATCGCCGCGATCCGGTCGCCGGCGAGCAGCACGTCGCGGATCGGGGGACGATGGATGTCGCCCCCCGGCAGCAGAACCCGCGCGCCTCGGATCAGCAGTGGTCGGCTCAACCCTGTGCGGCCGGAAGCTCGCGCGCGGCGCGCGGCGGCAGGAAATCCCGGGAAAAGATTTCGCCCGGCGCGGGCCTGCGCGGCAGGCCGAACACTTCTACCGTCTGCGCGATGGCGCGACTGAGGCGCGCATCGTCAAGGTCGCCGGCGCCGAGGCGGCGGGTCTCCTCCGTCGCCATGCTGACACGCCAGGCGTATTCGATGCGGCCCTGCTCGACCGCCACGTTGATGGTGGCCTCCACGCGCTGCATCAACTGCGCGCCCATCGCCGGCGCGCGCGCCACTTCCAGCATCGCGCGGTTGATCGCAGCCACCAGCCCGCGCACCGCGCCCGGGTTGTTGCGCACGAGACGCGGGCTGACCATGACACCGTTCGAATAGGCCTCGATCCCATAATCGCTGAACATGAACCAGCGAAAATCACGATCCGGATTCAGGTTGAGCCCGATGATGTTCGGATAGCTGGTCAGCGAGAAGGCGGCCACCGCATCCACCTGGTCACGGATCAGCATCGGCTCCTGCAGCGTGGGCGACATGTTGACGATGCGCGTCCTGCTCACGTCGAGCCCGTTGAGCCGCGCCAGCAGCGGCCACATCAGCAGCGCGGAACTCCCCGCCGGCCCGCCGAGGCTGCGGCCCTCCATATCCTTCAGCGCCCGGATCGGGCTGCCGGTCTTCACCAGCAGCGCGAAGGGCGCCTTGTTGTAGATCTGATAGACCATCAGCGGCTGATCGCCCGGCCGTGCCGCGGCCTGCTGGATGATCGCGTTCTGGTCGCCGAAGCCGGCATCATAGGTGCCCGCCATCAGCCGTGTGACGGTGGCGGCAGAGCCCTCGCCCTGGTCGATCGTCACTTCGAGCCCGGCCTCGCGGAAATAGCCGCGCTCGCGGGCCAGATAGTACCAGGAATGGATGCCCTGGAAGCGCCAGTCCAGCGTGAAGCGGATGGGTGTCAGCGCCTGAGCCAGCGCCGGGGCGGCCAGGGGCGCGGCAAGGGACAAGGCGGGGGCGGCGCTCAACAGGACACGGCGAGTAATGCGCATCGGATTGTCTTTCGGATTGGGTTGCAGGCGCGTTGGGCAAGTATGACGAAAAAGTTAAGCAAGTTCCGGGCCATGCAGCCGGTCCGCCGCAACCCCCTCGCCAAGCCCTGCCTCGCGGCGTAGGAAGGCATCATGGACGCGCCCCTCACCCAGGACGGGATTGCCGCGCAGCGCCGCGTGGCGTCGCTCGCCCGCTCAACCTCTGAAACCGCCATCCGCCTGACGCTCGATCTCGACGGCTCCAGCCAGGCCGAGATCGCGACGGGCATCGGCTTCTTCGACCACATGCTGACCGCCTTCGCCCGCCACGGCCTGTTCGACCTCACAATCCTGGCCGAGGGCGATCTGCACATCGATTTCCATCACACCACCGAGGATGTCGGCATCGTGCTCGGCCAGGCGGTGCGCGCGGCGCTGGGCGACAAGCGCGGCATCCGCCGCTTCGGGCAGTGCCTGCTGCCGATGGATGAGGCACTGGCCGAGGCCGCGATCGACATTTCCGGCCGGCCCTTCCTCGCCTGGTCCGTGCCGTTCAACCGGCCGAAGATCGGCGAGTTCGATACCGAACTCGTCGAGGAATTCTTCCGCGCCTTCGCCTTCAACGCCGGCATCACGCTGCATGTGACGCTGCGCGCCGGCACGAACGCGCACCACGTGGCCGAGGCCTGCTTCAAGGCCGTGGCGCGCGCGCTGCGCATGGCGGTGGAACCCGATCCACGGGCGGAGGGGCGTATCCCTTCCACCAAGGGCATGCTGGAGGGCTGAATGAAGCTCTATACCGTTCATGCCCGCGCGCCGCGGCCCGCCTCGGTGCCAAGCACCCACGCCGTACCCGCCGGCCTGCCCGTGCTGCTGGCCGAGGGGTTTTCGTGGTTCGCAGCGTTGTTCGGCGTGTTCTGGTTCCTGGGGAACCGGCTTTGGTGGGAAGCCGCCCTGATGCTGGCGCTGAGTGTCGCCGCGGCGTTGCTGCTGCCGGAGGCGGTTGATGGTCTCGCACTGCTGGCCCTGCATGCCCTGGCGGGGTTCGAGGCACGGGACCGGCTACGCGCGCGCCTTGTCCGTCGCGGCCTGGATTTTCAGGGCGTGGTAGTCGCGCCGAACCTTGACTTTGCCTGGTTCCGGCTGGTCGAGACCCGCCCGGATTTGGTGGCAACCATCTGATGCGCATCGCGATCGTCGATCCTGGGTCCGGCAACCTTGCCTCGGTCCTGCGCGCCTTGACGCGCGTCGCCGCCGAGCAGGGCATCGCCGCCGACATCCACCTGACCAGCGACGCCACCGAGGCCGCGCGGGCTGACCGCCTTGTGCTGCCCGGCCAGGGCGCCTTCGCTGCCTGCCGGCGCGGGCTCGACGCCATGCCCGGCATGGTCGCGGCGCTGAACGACCTTGTCCTGGTGCGGCGCAAGCCGTTCCTGGGCATCTGCGTCGGCATGCAACTGATGGCCGAGCGCGGGCTCGAACATGGCACCACACCCGGCCTCGGCTGGATCGCCGGGGAGATCGCCGCGATGGACCCGCGCGAGCCGACCGGCGCAGCCCTGCCGCTGCCGCAGATGGGCTGGAACGGGCTGATCCTCGACCAGCCTTCGCATCCGCTGCTCGCCGGGGTGGCGCCGGGCACCCATGCCTATTTCGTGCATTCCTACGCGCTGGCCGGTGGCCGGCAAGGGGAGCAGATCGCCAGCACCGAGTATGGCGGCGCGGTGCCGGCCATTGTCGGGCGCGACAGTTTTGCCGGCACGCAGTTCCACGTGGAAAAAAGCAGCCTCCTCGGCCTGCGTATCCTCGCGAACTTCCTGCATTGGTCGCCGTGACCATCCAGCGCACCCATGGCCATGGCTTGAGCGTCGAGATCGCCGTCGAGCTTGACGACCAAGAGATCGCCGATCTGTGCGAGGCCACCAACGCGGCGATCATCGAGGGCGGCGGCTTCGGCTGGGTGCAGAGCCAGGACCGCGCCCTGCTGGCGCGACATTTCCGCGGCGTGATGCTGGTGCCGGACCGTGCGCTGTTCGTGGCGCGGCTGGACGGCAATGTGGTTGGCAGCGCGCAGCTTGTCCGCCCGCCGCGCAACAATGAGGCGCAGGCTTTCGCCGCGCAGCTCACACACGCCTACATAGCCCCCTATGCGCGCGGCTTCGGCCTGGCGCGGCAATTGGTGGAGCGCGTCGAGGAATACGCGGCGGCGGCGGGCATGCGCGTGCTCAACCTCGATGTGCGCGCCACACAAGCCAGCGCCATCGCGCTGTTCGAGGGCCTTGGCTACTCGCGCTGGGGCAGCCACCCGGCCTATGCCCGAGTCGATGGCCGCACCGTCGAGGGGCATTTCTACTTCAAGCTGCTGGAGCCCGGCCGCGGCCGGACCACCGAAAGCCTGATGGGCGCGTGACGTTCACTCTGTATCCCGCCATCGACCTCAAGGCCGGCCAGGTGGTGCGCCTCAAGCGCGGCGAGATGGAGCAGGCGACGATCTACAGCAACGATCCCGGCGCCCAGGCCGCGCTTTTTGCGCACCAGGGCTTCTCCTGGGTGCATGTGGTGGATCTGGACGGCGCCTTCGCCGGCAAGCCGGCCAATGCGGCGGCGGTCAGCGCAATCATCGCCGCGGTGCCGGGTCTTTCGGTGCAGCTGGGTGGGGGCATCCGCGACATGGCCACCGCCGAAGCCTGGCTCATCGCCGGCGTGGCGCGGATCATCCTCGGCAGTGCGGCGGTGAAGGACCCTGCCTTCGCCCGCGCTGCCTGCCGTGCCTTTCCGGGCCGGGTCGCGCTCGGCATCGATGCACGCGACGGTTTCGTCGCTATCGAAGGCTGGGCCGAGACGAGCGCCACCACCGCCATGGACCTCGCGAACAGCTTCGCCGGGAGCGGCGCGGCGGCGATCATCTACACCGACATCGCGCGCGACGGCATGTTGAGCGGCGTGAATGTCGCCGCCACTGCCGCCCTGGCGCGCGCCGTGCCGATCCCCGTGATCGCCTCGGGCGGGCTGGCCGCCACCGACGACATCTTGGCGCTGAAGGCCGAGGGCGTGGTGGCCGGGGCCATTCTCGGCCGCGCGCTGTATGATGGGCGGGTAGATCCGTCGGCGGCGCTGGCACTGGCGCGCGCTTGACCGCAGCGCAGCACCGGCGCAATCACCTCGATTGTCTCCCCTTTTTTGCTGCGGAGTGGTGACGATGCTGGCGCTCCGCGTGATCCCCTGCCTCGACGTGAAGGATGGCCGCGTCGTCAAGGGCGTGAATTTTCTCGAGTTGCGCGATGCCGGCGATCCCGTGGAGCAGGCGCGGATCTATGACCGCGAGGGGGCGGACGAGATCACCTTCCTCGACATCACGGCGAGCCATGAAGGCCGCGATACGATGCTCGACGTGGTCTCCCGCACCGCGGCCGAGGTGTTCATCCCCTTGACCGTGGGGGGGGGAATCCGCGCGGTGGAGGACATGCGCCGTCTGCTGCTGGCGGGCGCCGACAAGGTCTCGATCAACTCCGCCGCCATCGCCGACCCCGCGCTGATCACCCGCGGTGCCGAGGCCTTCGGCAGCCAGGCCATCGTCGTCGCCGTGGATGCGCGCCGCAAAGAAAGCGGCGGCTTCGAGATATTTACCCATGGCGGGCGCCGCGCCACCGGGATCGACGCCATCGCCTGGTGCCGGGAGGCAGAGGCGCGCGGCGCGGGGGAGATTCTGCTGACCTCGATGGACCAGGACGGTACCAAGCGCGGCTTCGACCTCGACCTGCTGCGCGCGGCGCGGGCCGCCATCCGCCTGCCGATCGTGGCCTCTGGCGGTGTCGGTGTGGCCGCGCATTTCGTCGCGGGCGCAAAGGCCGGCGCCACCGGCCTGCTGGCGGCCAGCGTTTTCCACTTTGGCGAGATGCGGATCGCCGAGGCAAAGGCGGCGCTGGAAGCCGCGGGCCTGCCGATCCGCCCGATGAGCGAGGCTGTGTGATGGCGAAGACCCCCAAGGATCCCGCCAAGGCGGCGAAGCCAGCCAAACCCGCGAAAAAGAAAAAGCCGCGGCCCGCCCTGCCGCTGCCCGACAACCTGCCCGCCCCCGCCGAGATGAAGCGGCCCAAGGCTCTGGTCGCCGGTCAGGGCGCGCTGGAGCCTTTCACCATTGCCCAGGCCTCGGCCGAGATTCTGGATGGCCTGTGGCGCACTGTTGAATTGCGCCGCCACGCCGGCGATGTCCTGCACTCCCACTCAGCCCGGCTGCTGGCGCGCGGCACGCCCAAGGTCGCCCAGAAGCTGGGCGAGGAGGCGGTGGAATGCGTGATCGAGGCGACGCTCGGCCATCGCCGCAACACCATCCTCGAAAGCGCTGACCTGCTCTACCACCTCATCGTCGTCTGGGTGGATGCCGGCATCCGGCCCGAGGAGGTCTGGACCGAACTTGCCCGGCGTCAGGGCATTTCCGGCGTCGCCGAGAAGTCGGCGCGGCCGAAGGCGTTGGTGCGGGCGGCGCAGACCACCAAGCTGCCCTGATCGGGCAATCTATTGATCACGGAGCCTGCCATGCTCGTCAACGGCCTACCCCCCTATGATCCTGGCAACGTCTTCGCCCGCATCCTGCGCGGCGAGATCCCCTGCAAGCGCGTGCGGGAGGATGCCTTCGCGCTGGCCTTCCACGACATCAACCCGCAGGCGCCGGTGCATGTGCTGGTGATCCCGAAGGGCGCCTACGTCTCCAGCGCCGATTTCACCGCGACGGCGAGTGAGGCCGAGATCGCCGGCTTCTGGCGCCTGGTCGGCCAGGTGGCGCAGGAGCTCGGGCTCGAGGCGGGCGGCTACCGCATCCTGTCGAACATGGGCGTGGATGCGGGGCAGGAAGTGCCGCATTTCCACGTGCACATCTTCGGCGGGCGCGGCCTCGGCCGCATGGTGCTGCGCGCCGAGGCTTGACCTCGCCCCCTTGACCTCCAGCGCTGGCAAGGCAAGTTCGCGACATGACCGATATGCGCCTTGAAGCCCGCGCAGCACTCGATGCCGCCGGCCAGATGCCCGATGCCGAGCTCGATATCGCCGCCGTGGCGCTGCAACTCGGCCGCGTCGATGCCCCCGAGGCCGATTGGGCGGAGGCCACGCGCCACCTGAGCGACATCGCCCGCACCGTGGTGGCCGCCGCGGCCGCAGACCCGGCGGCCGATGCCGGCAATCTAGCCCGCCGTCGCGCCGTGCTGGCCGAGGTGCTGCACGGCCATTTCGGCTATCTCGGCGACAGCGAAACCTATGACGACATGGCCAATGCCAACCTGCTGCGCGTGATCGAGCGCCGGCGCGGCCTGCCCGTGGCGCTGGGCGTGCTGTGGCTGCATGCCGCCGAGGCCGCGGGGTGGCAGGCGCATGGGGTTGATTTCCCGGGCCATTTCCTGCTCGCGCTGTCGGGCCGCGGCCAGGTGGTGGTGGATGTCTTCGCCGGCGGCCACGGGATCGATGCGCGGGAGCTGCGCAGCACCTTGAAGCGCTTCGCCGGTGACCAGGCCGAGCTCGGGCCGGACACGCTGGCGCCGATGGATCGGCGGGCGGTACTGCTGCGCCTGCAGAACAACATCAAGGTACGGCGGCTGCACCAGGGTGATCTGGCGGGCGCGCTCGCCTGCACGGAGGACATGCTGCGCATGGCCCCCGCCGTGGCGGCACTTTGGCGGGAGGTCGGGCTGATGCAGCAGCGGCTCGACCACATCGGCGCGGCAATCCCGGCGCTGGAGCGGTTTCTCAAGCTCGCGCCGGCGGGCCCGCAGGCAGTGCGGGTGCGCCTGCTGCTCGAGGAACTGCGGCAGCGGCTGAACTGAGGCTGCGGCCGCCCCAGCTCATCTCATGACAACCCGTGCCGAGAGGGCGGACTGGAAGATCAGGTTCAGCAGATCGCGCGCCAGCTGGAAGTTCTTCGGGTCGAGCCGCGGCAGCGCCACGAGCTCATCACCCGGCGAGGGTCCCTCCTGCGGTTCGAGTACGATCTCACCGCTCGCGCGACGGATCATGACCTGCGGCTCGGCGCCGCGCTCGGCCAGGCCGCCGGCGGCGCGGATGTAGTCCGGGATGGTCAAGTTCGGCCGCCACACCACCGCCTGCGGCACCGCGACCTCACCCGAGACCAGCACGGTCTGCACCCGCTCGGGGATGACGACGGTATCGCCATCTTCAAGCCGGACATCGGCGCAGCGCCCGGCGCGGTCCATCACCACCAGCCGCCCATCTGGCCGCGTGCGCCGCGCTCGCTGGATGTAGGAGGCAACGAGGTTGGCTTCCGAGGCCCGCACCTCGGCCACGCCGGTGGTGGGGGAGATCGACAGGAACAATTGGCGCTCCAGCCGATCCATCGCCTCGTTCATCACCCGCGCCTGTTGCGAGGCGACCGACGGCCGCAGCAGGAAGACCCCGCGCGTATTCGCGAGATTCGGGTCCACCTCGATGTGGTCGAGCATCGTGCACAGCGTGGTGTCGCGCGCCGCGATCAGCACCGAGGGACCGATCCGGCTGCCCTCCACCAGCACGCGCACCGTGGGTGCCGGCGCATCGGTGATGAAGCTGACCACGTCCTGGTCGAGCAGCGTGATGCTCGGCAATTCGCGCACCGTGGCATAACGCGCGAAGGGCTGGCCGCCGCGCGTGCCGCGGATCACCGCATTGGTCGCGGCGGGCAGCGGCGCGGCGAGGCGGATCAGCTCGGCGCCCGGCATCGACCGGCCCGCAACCTCGAACAGGAAGTTGTTGCGCACCGCACCATCGACGCCGACCACCGCCCCCTGCGGCGCCACCACCAGGGTATCACCCTGCTGCAACGAGATATCCGGCAATTGCCCGGTCTGCAGGAAGCGGTAGAGGTCGATCCGCCCGACCGCGCGGCCATCGCGGTTGATGACGATGTCGCGATAGGAGCCGCGTCCGGGGTCCACGCCGCCGGCGCGCACCAGGTAGTCAAGCACACTGTCAGAGCCGGTGCCCATATGGCGACCCGGGCTGCGCACGAAGCCGGTGACGAAGACGCCGACCTGGCCCGAGGTCAGCAGCACCGCATAGACCTGCACCTGCTGCGAATAGACGCGCCGGACCTCGGTCTCGACGATGCGCTGGAGGTCCCCGGCGCGCGATCCGGCCAGGCGGACCGGGCCGATCTGCGGGAGGAAAAGGTTCCCGTCCGGGTCCACCACGCCGATGATCGAGGCCTCGACAAAACCCCAGACGGTGATCGAGACACGGTCGCCCGGCGCGATGCGGTAGTTCGGGTTGGGCGTGTCTGAGGGCGCGGGCGCGCCGCGGGTGAACAGGCTGGCGCCGAACACCACGGTCGCCGGGCCGGGCGCGCGGCTCGGATCGCCGATCGGGCCGACCGCGGTGGGCCCGCCTTCGGCGGCGGTCGCGGTGCCCTGCCGGGTAGTGGAAATCTGGTCGCCCGCATTCAGCAGGTTGGGCAGCGCGTTGGCGGGACCCTGCAGGCGGCTCGGCAGGCCCGGCGGCGGAACCTGCGCGCTGGCCTGGACCATTGGCAGGCCGAGCATCATCAGCGCGAACAGCAAAGGCCGCAGGCGGGCGAAAAGAGGCGTGACGTGCATGTCAGCTCGCATGTTCGCGCGCACCGGCGACCAGCAGCCAGCCGATGGCATAGACGATGGTCAGGGCGATCAACACCGTCGCGGTATTGAACACGGCCTGCGGAAACAGCGCGTATTCGGGGAGGTTGGGCTCGACCACGCG
>JBBSCP010000045.1:0-18397 GCA_038250135.1 Acetobacterales bacterium
CGCGCGGCCGATGCCGATCTGACTACCGCGCGGCCGGCGCCGCGACTGCCAGACTTGCGGGCGGGAACAGCGCGAGCGTCGCCTCGCCGGGCTCGGCGGTGCGCAGCCACTCGGCGAAAATCGCAAACTCCTGCGCCAGCCCCTCGGCCTCGGCCGGGCCCATTTCCATGCGGAGCAGGCGCACCGTGCGCTCATGCTGGCCGCGCACCTGAAGCACCAGCGCCAGGTTGTGGCGCGCACGCTGTGGCACGTTGGTCTGGCGCTCGGCCGCGCTGAGGGACCGCTCGGCCTCTGCCGCGCGGCCGGCGAGCACCAGCGAGAGCGCCTGGTTGCCGCGGATGGTCCAGTCGTTCGGCGCCATCGCCACGGCCTGGCGCCAGGCCTCCTGCGCCCGCGCGCGATCGGCCCCGAGTTCGTAGGTTAGTGCAAGGCCGGCATGCGCCGTGGCATAGCGCGGCGACAGGTTGCGTGAGTCGAGGTAAGCCGATTCCGCCGCTGGCAGGTTGCGCGCACGCAGGTGCAACCCGCCGAGCCGCGCCGTGCGCTCGGGCGTTGCCCCATCGAGCGTGATGACGCGGGCGAGCGCGGCGGCCGCCTCGGCGAACTGCCCCGCCCGCTCCGCCGCGTCGGCATAGCGCGCCTGGGCGAGGGCATCGCCGGGCCGCGCCACCGCGGCGACGCGAAGGCCATCGACACTTTGCGCCGGCGGCACTGAGCCGGCAGGGCGGCTGCTGAGGAAGCTCGGCAAGGTGAACCCGGTGCCGTCGGGCTGGCGCGCGCAGCCGCCGAGCAACAGGACGGCGGCCGAAGCCGCAAGGGCCTGCCGACGAAGCCGAAATGCAGGGTGGGACATGGAGTCGAGCCGCTTCCGACAGGAGGTCCATGCATCGCAACGGCACGGCGAACTGTCAATCGCGCCCACGACATGTCGTGTCTCAGTTAGACACCGGAGCGCCAACGGACGTCGCCCGTCATCGCAGCAGCCGCAAATTGGCGAGCTGCGTGCCGATCTGCTGGAAGGCCGGGCGCAATTGATCGGGGCTCGATACGAGGAAATAATTGGACGCGGTGCTGGCGCAATTCTCATACAGCGTGCGCGTGGCCGCATCGATCGAGGCCCCCAGCACCACCGTGTAGACGGTTATGCCCGTCGCCTTGACCGAGTTGCACAGCGTCGTCATGCGGGCGTTGATCTCGGTATTGGCCTGCGCCCCGGTTGCGATTGCGGCGCCGAGACGCCGCTCGCTACGCCGCCCATAGCCGGTGTAGTCGCCATTGTTGAGCGGCGGCGCGCCCGGCGCCACCGGGACCGTGGCATTGCCCGCCGGGCAGGCCACGGGCCGCACCGCCTGCGCCGGCAGTGTTCCCTGGTTGGTGGGGAATGAATTGGTGTTCACGCCGCCGGAACAGGTGCCCGGAAAGCCGAAATTCGGCTCGTACCAATTGTTCGCGCCATCGGTCATGAGCACGATGACCTTGCGCATGTTGCGTGCATTGTAGTCGAGCGGCAGCGCCGTGGTCTGGCCCGCCGGCGGCGCGCCCAGCGCCCATGTATCGCGCCAGCGTGGGCTGAGCGTGAACCAGCCCGCCTGCAGGCCGAGATTGGCCATGGTGCCGCCGCGGAAACTCGGGCGCAGTGCCTGGATGTTGTCCAGCAGTTCGGTCTTGCTGCTGGCGAGCGGCCGCACCTGTGCGATCGGGCAGCCGACGTTCGGCCCCACATTGTTGTTGCCGCGCCAGAGCTGATAAAATTCTGTGATCGCGTCGCCCCCGATGGTCATGCTGTTCCAGGCCTTGCGCGCCCAGTCATTGTCACCGGGCGCGCGCGCGCCGGCCACCGTGTAAAGGCCGAGCGTGGACCGATGGAGGTAGGGGCGGAAGGGCACCACACTTGGCGGGTCGTCGGTGCGGTCGCCATCGGCCGGCACGCCGGCATAGCCGCTGCGCGCCTCCACGCAGCCGCGCCAGGAGACCGGCTCATAGTCAGTCGCCAGCGTGTTCCGCGCGTCGGCGGTCAGCCAGCTGGTGCGCGTCGGCCCGATATTGACCGTCGAGGCATAGGGAACGAGCGAAACAAACAGATTGTCCAGCCGCTCGGCATTGCCGAACAGGATGTTGACGAGGTCCGCCGCGGCGACACGCAGCAGGTCCAAGTTGTTGTTGAGTGCGGTGATGGTCTGGCCGGGCGCGCGCGGCACGGCGGTCACGCCGCAATTGGCAACAGTACGATTGCTCGGCGTGGTGCAATTCGTGTCCATCGAGCCGGTGATGTCGAGCACCAGCGCGATCTCCATGCCCAGTTCCGCACGGCGCGCCTGGGCAGAGGCACTCATGGTGAAGCTGTTGAAGGCGAAGATGCGCGCGAAGGTGGTCGGCAGCTCGGCACTCGCCCGGACCTCGAAGGTGCGCTCATCGACCTTGATCGGCGCCTCGACCGTGATGCGCGCATCGAGGAAACTGCGCCAGCCGCGACCGATGGCGGTGCCTGGCGTCCAGCCGGCCTCCCGCACGCCCAGATTGGTCCAGAACATGGCCGCCGCTTCCTGGTCGCGGCGTACGGCTTCGAGGTTGAGGTTGCGCGCTCCGGCGAGCGCCGCCGCATCCAGCGCAGCACTCATGCGGGAATAGACCAGCCAGGCGCGCGTGCCATCGACCGCCACGGCGGTGAAGCCAAGCAGCGGGATAATCATCAGCGCGGCCACGATCGCCACGCTGCCCCGCTTCGCCCCGAAAAAGGCACGCACCAGGGCGGACATCATGCCGGGCAGGCTCCACCGATCGAGGTAAGCTGACCCTGACGAGGCCGCACGATGGAATGCGTGCGGATCGGCCCGGGATCGGGCAGCACCATGTCGGTGAAGCCCGACAGCAGCTTCCACGGTCGCGTAGAGTTGATCAGCTCCACCACCAGAACAGTCTGCCCGGACGGCACGATGAAACCATTCGGCAGGGTGGTGGAGCCAGCGATGGTCGCGGTGAGCGCGGTGTCGCCGCGCGAGCAGGCCCAGGCTACGACATTGGCGGTGCCGGTGCCGCGCACCACCGAGATGACCGTGCGCGCACGCTCTGTCACGCCGGACGCGTTGTAGGCAAAGCGCGGCGCGGCGATACTGCCCGCCGCGTCGAACAGCAGCGCCACGGTGGCGCGGTCCAGTTGCTCGTATTGCGAAGCGAGGTTCGCAACCTCCGCCGCCGTGCGGTCGAGCCGGTACCAGGAGCGCAGATAGGTGACCGCTTCGGTCGTGCCGATCAGCACCACCATCAGGAATGGGAGCAGGAGGGCGAATTCCAGCGCCGCCACGCCAGACCTGCCGCTACGGTGCCGGAACATAGGGCTCGTTGCGTACGATCACGGCGAAGGCATGGCGGAACATCCCGCCAGTCAGCAGCCCAGCGCCCAGTGGTGTCAGTGGATCGGCAAGGTACTCGATGCGGTAGCGGGTCAACTGGTCGGGGCCGCCGATGCCCGGCGTGGAGACACCCGAGGTCAGGCTGCCGATCGCCGCGAAGCTTTCGGGTGTCACGGTCAGCCGGTCGGGTCGGATCGGCAGGCCGGCACTCTCGCGCACCAGGCGCTGCACTTCGAGGGTGCGCGAGCTGCCGGCTGGCGGCGCCTGCCCCGTCGCCGCCCAGCGCGCCGCGAGGCGCGTGCCGTGGTCGAGCCCGGCGCCGATGGCCAATTGCCAGGCAGCCTCCATCGCCAGAAGCATGATGGTGAGGAAGACCGGAGCGATGAGGGCGAATTCCAACGCTGTCACACCGCGCCGGTCGCGAAGCACGCGGGCTACCATGAGCGCAACAATTGCAGCAGCGCCGGACCACCCACCACAAGGAAGACGGTCGGCAGGATGAACAGAATCATCGGCAGGGTCAGCAGCACGGGCAACCGGGCGGCGCGTTCCTCGAAGCGGGTCAGCTGTTCTTGGCGCATCTCGCCAGCCAGGGTGCGTAGCGCCTGGGTCAGCGGCGTGCCGAATTGCAGTGACTGGACCAGCGTGACGGAGACGCGGCGAACCACGTCAAGGCGCGTGCGCTCGGCCATGTTCATCAGCGCGGTGCGCCGGTCCGACAGGAAGCGCAACTCGTTCGAAGTGACGGAAAGCTCTGCCGCAATCGAACGGTTGGCGGGCTCGATTTCATGCGATACGCGCTCGATGGCCGCCTCCAGCGAGAGCCCGGCCTCGGTGCAGATGACCATCAGGTCGAGCGCGTCCGGTAACCCGCGCTCCAGATCCTTGAGGTAGCGCTTGCGCAGCCGTGACGCGATCAGGTCCGGCAAAAGCATGCCGAGCACGGCCGAGATCGCGAGCGCGAGCCCCTTCACCGGCTGCCCTACCTGCGCGACCAGCAGCACCGCGAACATCAGCGCCGGTAGCCCGACCAGCATGGTGAGCTTGGCGCCCAGGAAGATCGGCAGCGCGCTCTCGCCCCGGAAGCCCGCCGCGGAAAGAGTCTGTTCCAGATCCGCGATGGTGCGCGGCGAGAGCACGCCGGCGCGCGACAGCCCCGCGCCGAGCCGGCCCAGCGCACTCAACGCCGCGCGCCGCGCCGACCAGGGCGCGACCACCTGGTCCACGCCGATGCTGCGCTGGACCGCGAGCATGCGCGCCCCGGCGCGCGATTCGCGCTGCACCACGCGTATCAGTACCACGCCGCAGACCAGCATCAGCGTGCCCAGTCCTGCCATCGCCGGCAGCAGCAGGCCGCTCGCGACCAGCGTGTTCACGACAGGGATTTCCGGATGGTGCCCTGCATGACAAGGATGCCGGCCAGCAGCATGCCCGCGGCGATGGCCATGATTTTCTGGCCGCTCGAATCGTTGAACAGGACTGCCATATAGGACGGGTTCAGCACCGAGATCAGCCCGCCCGCGCCGAAGGGCAGCGCCGCCATGATGTAGATCGAGGTGCGCGCCTCGGAGGAGAGCGCTAGGCCGCGCGCGCGCAGCGCCACGCGCTTGCGGATGACATCTGCCAAATTGTCCAGCGTCTCGCTAAGCCCGCCGCCGGTCTGCGCCTGCAAGGACATGGCGGTGGCGAAGAAGCGGTATTCGGCCACGCCATTCGTCATCGCGGTTTCCGACAGCGCGCGCTCGAAGGGCATGCCGATCGAGAGTCGGTCCGCGACGCGGCGGAACTCCTCGGCCGTCGGCTGCGGTGCTTCCTTCGCGACCATGCGCATCGCCTCGGTCGCCGGGATGCCCACGCGCGTGGCGCGGACAACGAGGCCGAGCGCATCGGGCAATTGCCGGAACAGGGCGGCGCGATGATCGGCATGGAAGCGCGCAAAGATCATGCGTGTCAGGATCGGCCAGAAGAGCAAAGTCAGTAAGATCGTGATGGAGCCGAAGATGGTTGCAAACATTCCCGCTGCGAGACGCGCCAAGGCCAGGCCGATCAGCAGCACGACAAACCAAGGCATCGGGTAGCGCAGGCGCAGATCGGGATCGATGCCGAAGAAGCGGCCGATCCGCGCCGGCACGCCGGAGCGGATGATGCGATTGCGCAGCGTCGGGCGCGGTACGCGCACCATGCCAGCCGGCAGATAGGACGCCGCGGCCGAGGTGAGGCGCGCCTGCCGCCGCTCGGCGCGCGCGACCGCGCCGAGGCCGAGGAACACGCCCAAACCCAGCAGCACCAATGCCGCCGCGCCGACGCCGAGCAACAGTTGCACGTTCATCGCTCGGCCTCGTCGAAGGCGGCCATCCAGGCGCGTTCCACCCCGAAATAGGCCAGGCGCGAGGAGAAGGACGGCCGCAGCCGGCTCGCCTTCCAGCGCACCTTGAGGTGGCCATCGGCATCCTCGCCCTCATACTCGGCGAGGAAGATGTCGTTCAACGTGAAGACCTCCCCCTCCATGCCGACAAGCTCGGTCACCTGCGTGACACGGCGTACGCCATCGCGCTGGCGCTCGACCTGCACGATGAGATCGACGGCGCTGGAAATCTGCGAGCGCACGGCGCGCTGCGGCAGGCCGAAATTGCCCATCGTCACCATGTTCTCGACGCGCACCAACGCATCTCGCGACGTATTGGCGTGCACCGTGCTCATCGAACCGTCATGGCCGGTGTTCATCGCCTGGAGCATGTCGAAGGCCTCCGCGCCGCGGCACTCGCCGAGGATTATGCGGTCGGGCCGCATGCGGAGCGCGTTGCGCACCAGGTCGCGCTGCGTCACCTCGCCCCGGCCTTCGAGGCTCGGCGGGCGCGTCTCGAGCCGCACGACATGCGGCTGCTGGAGCTGCAGTTCGGCCGCGTCCTCGACGGTGATGATGCGCTCGGCGCCACCGATCATGCGGCTCATCGCGTTGAGCAGCGTGGTCTTGCCGCTGCCGGTGCCGCCGGAGATGATCACGTTGAGCCGCGCCTGCGCCGCGAGTTGCAACACCTTCGCCATCGGCCGGGGGACGGAGCCATTCTCCACCAGCTTGTCGAAGTCGATCATCTTGCGCGCGAATTTGCGGATCGACAGGCACGGCCCGTCCAGCGCCAGCGGCGGGAAGACGATGTTGATGCGGCTGCCATCGGGCAGGCGCGCATCGACCATCGGGCTGCTTTCATCGACCCGACGGCCGACCGCCGCGGCGATGCGCTGCGCGATGTTCGCGACATGCTGCGAATCGCGGAAGCGGACCTGCGACAGCACGACCCGCCCGCGCCGTTCGACGAACACGCGCTCCGGCCCGTTCACCATGATGTCGGTGACTGTCTCGTCATCCAGCAACGGCTCCAGCGGGCCGAGGCCCAGCATGTCGTCCACCAGTTCCAGCGCCAGCTGCCGCTGTTCGCGCGCGTTGAGCTGCATGCGCTGCTCGGTGGCGATCTCGGCAAGCAGGCGCTCCACCTCCGCCGCCAGACGCTCGGAAGACATGTCGGCGACCAGCGCCGGATCGATGCGCGAGAGACACAGCGCCCGCAGTTCCGTCCGGCCAGGCCCGGCGGCGGGCGCCGCACGGGCAAGAATCGGCGCTGGCGGCGGCGCGACGACAATGGGCGCCGGGGACGGCGCGGCCATCACCTCGCCGGTTTCGAGCACACGGTCATTGCGACGCCGGCCGAAATAGGGGGAGGCCGCGCCGCTCATCGCCGGAACATCCGCAACAGGCCGGATTTCAGGCCGGGCGCGGGGGTGGACGCCGCGCCGGACGCCACGGCGAGGCGGGCGATGGCGTCGGCAAAGGGTCCGGTCACGCGCTGGCCGAGCGTCGCGCCCTCCTCGACGCGGCGCGGCTGGTCCGGCACCACCACATCGGGTTCCTGCTTCATCGATTCGGCGATCGTCGCCACCGGCAGGCCGCCGGGCCGACCGGCGCGGTTCAGCACGAGCAGCGGACGCCCGGCCTGGCCGCTGCCCTGCGGCAGCAGCATCAGCCGCAGCGCATCGCGCACGCCGGCCAGCGTGGGCTCCATCACGATGATCCGCTGCTGCGCGATGTCGAGCAGCTCGTGGCCGATGCCGGCGGCCTGGAAAGGAACATCCGCGATGATGAAATTGTAGCGCCGCCGCGCCAGGCCAACCAGACGCTCGGCAGCGCCACTGGCATAGGCGACCGGCGCGGTCAGCGCTTCCTCGCCCGCCAGCACGTGCAAACGGTCGTTCACCGCGTGCGCGGTGCGTTCGACGAACAGCTCGTCCAGCCGCTCGGGCTGTTCGAGCGCGGTGCGCAGCCCGCCGCCGACCTCGGCCGCAAGCATCAGCGCCAGCGTGCCGCGCTGCAGATCGGCATCCAGCGCCAGGCTGTGCCGCTTCGCGACATCGGCGAGATACCAGGACAGGTTGGCCGCGATGGTCGAGGCGCCGACGCCGCCGCGCGCGCCGGTGATGGTCACGAGCCGGCCACCGCGTGCACTGCGCTCGGCCGGGCGGCGGGCGACGACGGGCCCGAAATTCTCCGCCACCAACGCCGCGGTCAGCGGCTTGTAGAGGTAGTCCGCCACGCCGACACTACGCGTGAGGTGGCGGTAGAAGCCCAGATCGGTACGGTCGCCCACCACCAGCACGCGCACATCCGGCTCCACCACTTCCGACAAATCCTCGAGCGCGGCGAAGGGCTGCGGGTGGCCGGCGAGGTCCACGATAAGCGCCCAGGGCGTGGGAATGCCGCGCAGCGTGGCGATGGCGCTGTCGATGTCGCCACGACGGAATTCGGTTCCGGCAGGCAGGGACGCGCCCAGACCCTCGCGCAGCGTCGCCTCGCTCTCGGCATCGGTGGTGAACACCACCAGCGGCCTGCGTTCCGGCCGGAAGGCCGTGCCGGGATCGGCGCCGGGGCGCGTGCCAGTGATTGATCCATCGGCCATCAGGGACTCCCCGCCTGCGGCGATGCCACGACGACGGTCGGGCTCGTCTGCGGCAATTCGCGCAGCTTATCGGTCAGCAGGCGCTCGACCGCTGCGGCCGCGAGCTCACCGCCTGCGCCCTCGCTGCCGACGCCGCGCTGCAATTCCTCGGGCACCGCAACCATGGTGACGAGGTTGCGTTCGTTCACGCCGCTTGGGCGCCACGCACCTTCGCGCAGGAAGGGATCGTAGACGGCGCAGCCTGGCGCGACCGCCAGGCCGATGAGCAACAGTATCAGGGGGCGCATGGCGATCCTCATGGCACCGCGAATCCGGCCGCGCCTGGCAAGCGCGGCGGGCCGCTACGCGGCCGGCCGGTCTGCCGGGCCAGCACCGTGCGGTCGAGATCATCGGGCGGCAGGATCCGCTCATTCGGGGTGCGCAGCGCCACCGGGTCACTTTGGGGCCGGACGATGTAGGGGGTGATAATGATCACCAGCTCGGTCTCATTGCGCTGGAAGCGGTCGGACCGGAACAGTGCGCCCAGCACCGGCACTTCGCCGATCCCGGGAATGGCGCGGCCGAGGCTGCTGGAATTGTCAGTGAGCAGCCCGGCGATGGCAAAGGACTGGCCACTACCGAGCTCCACCGTGGTCTCGGCCCGGCGCACCGTCAGCGCCGGGATCTGGATCGAAAGGCCGCCGCTGGTCACGCGCACCGCGCCCTGCTCGGTCAGCTCGCTGACCTCGGGGCGCACGCGCAGGCTGATCCGGTTCTGTGCCAGCACCGTGGGCACGAAGGCGAGCCCCACACCATATTGCTTGAACTGCACGGTGATGTTGCCGTCGCGCAGCCCGACCGGGATGGGGAATTCGCCGCCGGCGAGGAAGCTCGCCGTTTCGCCGCTCATCGCCGTCAGGTTCGGCTCGGCGAGCACGTTGATCAGCCGGTCCTGCGCCAGCAGGTCGATCAGTGCATTCACATCGGGGTTGTTGTTCCAGGCGAGTGCCAGGCGGTTCGGCGGGCTGATGGCGTTGACCAACGTGTTCTGCGTCACGAGACCCGCCGTGAAGCGGCCGATGGTGCCGATCGCCTGCCAGTCGATGCCGATCTGGCGCGTCACCTCGCGCGAGACCTCGGCGATACGCACACGCAGGTTTACCTGCACCAGACCGCTCACGGTCAGGCGATTGTCGAGGCTCTGCCCCTCGGCGAGGTGGCTGCGCGCGATCACCACGGCCTGCTCGGCCTCGGCGGGCGTGGCAACCTCGCCGAGCAGCGCGAGCCCGTTCGGGCGCGTCTCGATTCGTGCGCTGCGGCCCGGTAGGGCGCGGGACAGTACGGTTTGCGCCTCTGGCGCGGTAAAGGCGGCGGCGCGCACCGTCACCTCAAGCTGCGCCACCACATTGCCCTCGGTATCGAGCGCCGCGACGGTGGTGCGACCGGGGCCGACGCCGAAGATGAACAGCGAGGTCGGGCTCGCTGGCCGCACCTCCGCCACGCGCGGATCGGCGGCGAACACCGAGGCCACCGCGCGCGGCACCTGCACCACACGCCCGGCACCAGCCGAGAGCGCCAGCGGCTGGCCGCCGCGCAGTACCACGCCGCCGGGCGGGGCCCCCGGGAGCGGCAGCGTATTGGGCAGGCCGCCGAAAGGCGGCTGAACTTGCGCCCGGGCCTCGGTTGGGACAACCATTGGCCAAGCCAAGGCCGCCATCCACAGAAGGTGGAAGGGAAGACGCATCAAAACCTGTACTCCTCGCGGCGCGTGGCCCCGAGATGTACCTGCATCGGCCGGGTACCCGCCACAGTGCCCGGCGCATTGCGGAGCGCAGGCGAAACATCGCCCCCCCAGACCACGCTGTTTGGAATGGGATCGTAGGCAACATCCTGGCCCAATGTCGCGCGGATTGTGAGGGACAGGCGGCCGAGGCGCGCTGCCACGGCAAGACGCTCGGCCTGCTGCGGCGTCACTTCCAGCGTCACCGTGCGAACCTGGCGGCCGGCCTCGGGCCCGTCGCCGACGGCGCCCTGCACGATCGCCTGGTCGATGGCGATGACGCGGCTGTCGGAGAGCACTGTCTGGCCGGCGACTCGGCGCTCAAGCGGCACGCTCTCATCCGTCAGGGTCTGGGTCAGCACGACATCGACTCGGTCGCCCGGCCAGATCAGCCCGGCAATGCCGGTGACGACATCGACGCCGATCGAGGTCGCCCGCGTGCCGGGGGCGAGCAGCGCGGCGAGGAAGCCGCGCTCGCCCGGGCGGAGCAAGTCCTCGGCCAGGAAGGGGCTGCCCTGCGCCACCGGGCGGCGGGCCATCTGGCCGACCAGCTCAGCTCGGGCACTGGCCGTATCGCGACGGCCATCGGCGGGGGCGGTGGCGGTTTCGAGTTCGATGCCGAGCAAATCCTCCGGCCGCAGCAGTGCGCCGGCGCGGATCGGCCGGGCGGCGGCGAGGAAGGTGGCGCGCTGCACCACGACCGCGGCTTCACCCGCCGGAGTCGCGGGCTGCAACGCGACCCAGGCGACGGTCAGGAAGCCCATCAGGCCGAGGAACAGCAGCGAAAACAGGGTGACGCGGAGTGCCATGGACGAAGCCTCAGACTGCGATGGTCAGGACGGTGCCGCCGAAGATGGCCACGGCGTAAGGCAAAGGGCCGCCTCGGCGCAGACGCCAGATCTCGGCGCGCCAGACGCGTGCGAAGAGGGCGGGGGTACGGGCGGGGATCGCGCCCAGACGACGGCCGCGAAAGGCGAGGTAGAATAGGGAAAGCACGCCACCGACCAGCGTGATGGAAAGCACCATCACATGAACTTCGGCCGGTGGGGCCACCAGGGCGCAGGCGCCCAGCAGCTTGACGTCGCCGCCCCCCATCGCGCCGTAGCGCCAGGCGAGGAAAGCGAAGGTGAAGACAATCAGGCCAGCGATGAGCCCCAGCAGGAGCGTTCCCTCCAGCAGCCGCAAGGTGAGGCCGAGGATCGCGATCAGCAGGGGGATGGCATTTGGAATGGTGCGCGCCGCGACATCATGCAGTGCGGCGGCCAGAAGCAGCAGGCCCGTGAGAATCATGACCGCGACCGCGATGCTCATGTGGAGCGCCCCCTTTTAAATCCGCCTCCGGTTCGCCTCGCCCCGCCAAAGGGCGGGGCGGGCGCGCCGGCGCGGTTGGATCAGGTCAGGGTCAGCTTGGCCGCGATATCGAGGAAAATCTGCGTCACGGCGGGGCCGAGGGTCACGAAACCGGCCACGACGGCAGCGCCCATGAGTGCGGCGATCAGGCCGTACTCGAGCGCCGTCACGCCCTTGCGGTCGGACTGGAGCTTCGCGGCGAGGAGGGTGATCTGGTTGATAAGCATGGTGACTTCCTTTCTGCCGACGCGCGGCGATGACAACGCCCGAAACCCGGGCGCAGGTTGAGAGTGCAGCTGGCGGTTCCGCCTTGGCTAACGTCACCATCAGGTGGCGCTTCGTTGCGGAACCAACCCCGCCTTCACAATATCGTCAGATCAAAAAGGATTTGGCAATAGAAAAAAACACATCACTAATATTATTTTTTAGACTTCTGAAATGTCTCCTGCTGACCTTGCCCGCCAGGAAAGACTTTCAGCCCCTTGGCAAAGCCCGCACCGCCAGGCCACACAGGCCGCGCATCACGGAGCAGCACCATGCCAGAGACCATGCGGGCCGCGATCGTCACCGACCACGGCGTCGCCGTGCAGCCCGTGCCGCTGCCCAAGGCCGGCCCCGAACAGGTACTGGTGCGGGTTCGCGCCGCCTCATTGAACCGCGCCGATCTTGGCGTCGCGGCTGGCCATGCGCATGGCGCGATGGGCGGGCCCGGCACCGTGCTCGGCCTCGAATTCGCCGGCGAGGTCGTGGCCTGCGGCTCAGGCGTTGCCGCCCTGGCGCCAGACCTCGTGCCGGGAGCGCGGGTGATGTGCTCAGGCACCGGCGGCTATGCCGAATACGCCGTCGCCGACCTCGGCCGGGCGATGCCGGTGCCGGGCAACAACCTCTCCTGGGAGCTTGCGGCGACCCTGCCCGTGGCGCTGGCCACCATGCACGACGCATTGGTCAGTAACGGCGGGCTTACGGCCGGCCAGTCGGTGATGGTCCTCGGCGCTGCCTCAGGCGTGGGCCTGATCGGGCTGCAGATCGCCAAATTCCTTGGCGCGGGGCTGGTCATCGGCACCTCCGCCGATGCCGGGCGGCGCGCGAAGCTGGCGGGATTCGGCGCGGACCTTGCGGTCGATACCTCCCTGCCCGGCTGGCACGAGCAGGTGCTCGAAGCTACAGGCGGGCACGGCGTCGCGCTGGTGATCGACCAGATCTCGGGTGCGACGATCAACGCGGCGATGGCCGCCACGGCCATTCGCGGCCGCATCGTCAATGTCGGGCGGCTCGGCGGATCACGCGGCGAGTTCGACTTCGACCTGCACGCCAATCGCCGCCTGACCTATATCGGCGTCACCCACCGCACGCGCAGCGTCGCCGAAATCCGCGAGGAAGTCCGCGTCATGCGCCGCGACCTATGGACCGCCGTGCAGGCCGGCCGCTTCAACCTGCCCATCGACCGGATCTTCCCGCTCACCGAAGCCCCCGAAGCCTTGGCGCACATGAAGGCGAACCAACACTTCGGAAAGATCATCCTCCAACCCTGAAATCATCCCGGCAGCCGAAATGGCTTCGCCGCCACTTCGTAATCGGGATAGCCAAGCGTGGCGCGCAGTACGGCGGGCGGCTGGGCGGTCGCTGCCTCCGCCCCACCGGCGAGCAGCGCGTCGAGTCCCGCCTGCATGCCGGCGATCGCGGGCGAGAGCATGCCCGTCGGGTAGGTCGCGATCTTGTAGCCCAGCGCCTCACCTTCCGTGCGGGTCGGGCAGGCGCGCGCGCCACCGGGCGAAAGCACGGCGAAGGTCGGCCGGCCCGCCGCAGCGGTCATGGAGCGACGGATCTCCGCCTCATCGGCCGGGCTGTCGAGGAACAGGATGTCCGCGCCTTCCGCCACATACATCTCGATCCGTGCCAGCGCTTCCTCGATGCCCTGGGTCGGGCGGCAATCGGTGCGGGCGAGTACGAGGATGCCGGATTCCTTCGCCGCTTCCATTGCGGCACGCATCTTCATGCGCGCCTCCTCCCGCGGCAGGCAGGGCTTGCCGGCGGCGGTCAGCTCGCGCGGGGTGATCTTGTCCTCGATCAGGATCGCGGCGGCGCCGGCGCGGCCATAGGCGCGTACCGTGCGCTGCACGTTCAGCGCATTGCCGTAGCCATGGTCGCCATCGGCCAGCACCAGAGTCTCCGGCGCCGCGTTACGAACCATGGTGAAGCTGTCGAACATCTCGCCGAAGGATACAAGGTCGAGATCCGGCCCGCCCAGCCGGCTCGCTGCGACGCACGAGCCGGAGAGGAAGGCGGTCTTGTAGCCGGCGCGGGCGGCGAGCTTGGCGCTGATGCCGTCCCACACGGCCGGCATGACAATCATGCCAGGCTCGGCGAGCAGGGCGCGCAGACGATCGGGGGGGCTCATGGCGTTTCCTCAGGCGTCGTGTTGTGGGCCGAGGCTATCGCCCTTGCCCATCTCTTGGCCACCCCGCGGCACCCCGCCCTTGCCGGGTGCGCACGAGTGACGGACCTCAGAGCGCCGGCGGGCTTAGGCGCTGCGCGAGCGCACGTTTCACCACCTTGCCGCCGCTGTTGCGCGGCAGTTCATCGATGACGAACACCGCGCGCGGCCATTTCGGTCGCGGCAGGTTGGCGCATGCATACTTCAGCAACGCCTCGGGATCGCAAGGTGCCGACAGGCGCACGAAGGCCGCGATCTCCTCGCCGAATTCGCGCGAGGGCCAGCCCAGCACGGCAGATTCGGCGACGGCGGGATGCGCGTTCAGCGCAGCCTCGATATCGGCCGGATGGATGTTGATGCCCGCCCGGATGATCATGTCCTTCTGCCGCCCGCGCAACCGCACGAAGCCCTCCGCATCCAGCGAAGCGAGGTCACCCGGGTAGAACCAGCCTTGGCGAAACGCTTCGGCCGAGGCCTCCGCATCGCGGTAGTAGGCCGTGGCGCAGGCGGGGCCGCGATAGCGCAGCAAGCCGGTCTCGCCCGGCGGCAGGGGCTGGTCGTGCTCGTCCACCACCTCGACCTCCACGGCAAAGACGGGACGGCCCACGCTCTCGCCATGCGTGTCGATATCCGCCGGCGTCAGTAGCGAAATGCCGCCGCCCTCGGTCGAGGCATAGTATTCGAAGAAGCGCGGGCAAAGCCGATCGCGGATCGCGACGCGCTCCTCTGGCGAGAGCGGCGCTCCTGAGGAGAACAGCAGGTTCAGCGCGCGCAGCGGCGCCAGCGCTGAATCATCGAGTGCGAGCAAGCGGCGGAACTGCGTCGGCACGAGGAACAGGCTTGTCGCCTGCTGCGTGGCGACACACGCGATCAGTTCCTCCGGCGTGCAGGGCGGTGGCTTCAGGATCAGCGTGCCGCCGGAGAACAGCACCGACATGAGTCAGCATCAGGACTGGCCGACCACGGCCATCACCTCCTCGGCCAAAGCGAGCGAGGCGGTGAGGCCGGGGCTCTCGATGCCGAGCAGGTTCACCAGCCCCGGCACGCCATGCGCGGCCGGCCCCTGGATGACGAAATCCTGCGCCGGCGCGCCCTTCGGGACAGTCTTGGGGCGGATGCCGGCATAGCCTGGCGCGAGCGCGCCATCGGGCAGGTCCGGCCACCAGCGACGGATCGATCCGTAGAAGCCATCTCCGCGCCGGGGATCGACGTCGTAGTTGATCTCCTCGATCCATTCCACATCCGGCCCAAACCGCGCCTGGCCGCCGAGGTCGATGGTGAGGTGCGTGCCGAGCCCGCCCGGCACCGGAACCGGATAGATCAGCCGGCTGAAGGGCGATTTCATCGTCAGGCTGAAGTAGTTGCCCTTGGCGTAGTAGGTGCCGGGGATGTGCGCTTCCGGCATGCCCTCGATTCGCCGCGCGAGGCCCGGCGCGTGCAACCCGGCGGCGTTCACCAGCAGGCGACAGGACAGCGCCATCGGCTCGTCGCCGCCGACCTCGATCTCCACCCCCGCCGCCGTGGCGCGGCCGCGCAGCACGGGGGCGTGGAAGGCGAAGATCGCGCCGGCATTCTCCGCATCGCCCTGCAGGGCCAGCATGTAGGCGTGGCTGTCGATGATGCCGGTGGAAGGCGAGACCAAGGCCGCGGTGCAGGCCAGTGCAGGCTCGATGGCCCGTGCCTCGGCAGCCGAGATCAGGCGCAGGTCAACCACGCCATTGGCGGTGGCGCGCAGGCGGATACCCTCAAGCTGCTCGGCCTCGAGCGCGCTGGTGGCGACGATCAGCTTGCCGCAGTTGCGCGCTGGCACGCCGCGGCTTGCACAATAGGCGTAGAGCAGGTGCTTGCCGGCCACGCAGGTCTTTGCCATGAGGCTGCCGGCGCGGTAGTAGATCCCCGCGTGGATCACCTCCGAGTTGCGCGAGGAGGTCTCGGTGCCGATGCCCTCCGCGGCGTCCAGCACCAGCACCTCCCGCCCCGCGAGCGCCAGGGCGCGGGCCACGGCGAGGCCAACCACCCCGGCTCCCACCACCACGCAATCCATCTGGTCCATCGGCATCCCCGTACGATCGGCGTCCGGTATCGCAAAAAGCGGCGCCGAGGGGGAGTGCCCTGCGCAGCAAGTCGCCAGTGATGCCACATGCGCGCCGCTGCACCATCGTGGAGCCCTATTCGGGTTGCAGGCCACTCGAGCGTACCAGGGCCCGCCAGCGCTGCCGGTGGGCGCGCATCAGAGCTGTGAATTCCTCTGGCATGCTCCGGAAGGGAATGCTGCCGGGTGCGGCCCGGCGTTTGATGATCTGCCGGTTGCGCAGGCCCTCGTTCATCGCCGCATTCATGCGCCGGACGTTGCGCTCAGGGATGCCACGCAGCCCCATCTGCGCGTTGAAGCTCGGCTGGTCGAAGCCGTCCACGCCCAATTCCTCCAGCGTCGGATACTCGGGCGCGCGGGGCCGGCGGGCATGGACTGCACGCCTACAGAACTAAACGATCACGTTGGACTAATCAGATCGGAATTCGTGCTGCAGGTTCAATAACTTCTGGAGCACGATATCCGTTCATCAGCACGCACCGTGCTCTAACATGTGATTGGACCCGCCGACGCCGGCGGAGCCGCAGGTCAGCCTACCCGGATTGGCGCGCGCTTGGGCAATCAGATTTACGATCGAGCGCACCAGCACGCTCGGATGCACCGCGACAAGCGAGGTGCCACTGATTGAGGTGACGATGGTGGTGAGGTCGTCCACGCCTTCATGGCCGGCGTTGCGGAAAAATTACGGCACGCCGAGATGCGTCGAAGGGCTGGCATGCATCCCGGTCTGGCCATCCGGCGCGGCTTGGGCAACGAAGGCGGTGGAGATGGTGCCGCCCGCGCCGGCGCGATTGTCCGCCATCACCGGCAGGCCGAGGCCCCCCGACAGGATTTGCGCCTGCAGCGGGCCCGCGATGTCGGCGACGTCGCCAGGCGGCAAGAGCACCACGAGGCGGATCGGCCGGTTCGGCCAGGCGCCAGTTCCCTGCGCGATCGCTGGTCGGCAGAACAACGTGGCGGCGGCCAGGGCCGGCAGCAAACGGCGCGAAATCATCGCGTGGAGTCATCGGACAAGGGGAATTGGCGAGTAAGAAGCGAACCACCATGGAAAACCCCGCCATCCTGGCAGGTCGTACCCATGGCCGCCGGGCAGCGAGTCCCGCCCGGCTTCACCATCGAGGCTGTCAGATGCAAGACCCGTAACGGCCCACCAAAACCTGATCGAAGGCCCTCTTTTGTCCAGCATCCTGCCCACGCCGGGCTGTCGTGCGGGCCGCCTCTGCTACCCCGGCGCCGAGCCCAATGCCTCACGCCGCCCACACACCATCAAAGGGGACACGATCTTCGACATTCTCTGTAGTCGAGCTTTGAGCCTTCAGATCACCAGGAAATCGGCATTGGTCAGGGCAGGTGCTGCGGTAAGCTGGGCGAAGTTGATCATGGTGGATGCACCGTTGCCGTCGGGATCGTAGAACAAGGATCCACTGACACTATTGTAGATGATGCGGTCGTCCGCCTCGTCCGCCGCGACCCCTACCTTGAAGGCGGCGGCGGCGAGCACCCCTGGGGCACCGACCGCGGTAAAAATCGCGTTCTCCAGGCGAAGCGTATCGTCCGCGACCGAGAAATCACTGATTCGATCGACGTTACTGCCCGCGCCGAGCGCCGTGTCGAAGAAGAACGCGTCCCTGCCAGCCCCGCCCGCCAGATTGTCGTTGCCGAGGCCGCCCCGGATCAAGTCGTTGCCGTCATTGCCGAACAAATTATCGGTCCCGCCTGAGCCGATGAGCGTATCGTTCCCGATCCCGCCGATGAGCCATTCGGCATCGTCGGTGCCGATCAGCAGATCATCGCCGGCTTCGCCGTATACGGCGTTGTCGCCGCCGCCGCCCGTCTCGATGCGGTCGTTCCCCGCGCCACCATACAGCAGATCCAAGCCAGTGCCGCCACGCAGCGTGTCGTTGCCATCACCGCCGGACATGAAGTCGTTACCGGCGCCGCCCTCCAGCACATCGTTGCCGGCGTTGCCTGTGATGTTGTCGGCATTCAGCCAGCCCCGGACGGTGTCGTTGCCTGATCCTGCGGTGTAGGTGAGCGTCTCGAAATTCCGCGCCACCGTGCCGTCATTGCCGGCGCTGCCATTGAGGAAGAAGCTGACTCCGAGTGACGTGGTGTCGCGAACGATCGCCAGGGTGTCGAAGTCGCCCTCCCCGCCGTCGAGGTTCTCGACCCCAAGCCCCGGGTTGACATTGTCACTGCCCGCGCCCGCGTGGATCACATCGTTGCCGTCATTGCCGAACAAATTATCGGTCCCGCCCGAGCCGTTCAGCGTGTCGTTCCCGATCCCGCCGATGAGCCATTCGGCATCGTCGGTGCCGATCAACAGATCATCGCCGGCTTCACCGTATACGGCGTTGTCGCCACCGCCGCCCGTCTCGATGCGGTCGTTCCCCGCGCCACCATACAGCAGATCCAAGCCAGTGCCGCCACGCAGCGTGTCGTTGCCATCACCGCCGGACATGA
>JBBSCP010000046.1:0-18332 GCA_038250135.1 Acetobacterales bacterium
GGGCTGATGCTCGATGCGTTGTCGAAGCCTTCCGGCAACATGCCGGCGATCATGCCCGCCGCGGTTGCCGCGACCGACCCCTTCACCGCGATCCAGAGCACTATCGGCAGCGGTCCTTTCATGTTCGTGCGCGAGGAATGGGTGCCCGGCTCGCGCGTGGTGTACCGCCGCAACCCGAACTACGTGCCACGCGCCGAACCCGCCTCCGGCACCGCCGGCGGCAAGGTCGTGCATGTCGATCGGGTGGAGTGGCTCAACATCGCCAATGCGCAGACCGCCGTGCTCGCGCTGATCCAGGGTGAACTGGACTACATCGAAAGCCCCGGCGTGGATTTCCTGCCGATGTTGCAGCGGCGCGGCATGCGCATCATTCGCACCAACACGCTCGGCGCGCCGGGCATGATCCGGATGAACCACATCCATCCGCCCTTCAACGATGTGCGCGCACGCCAGGCCCTGATGCTGCTGGTGAACCAGGAGGAAATCCTGCAGGGCATGTTCCCCGACCCGGCGCTGTACCAGGTGTGCCACGCCTGCTTCGTCTGTGGCTCGCCGCAGGAGACCCAGGCGGGCGTGCCGGCCGGCCTCGGCACGCCGGCGGCGCGCGAGCGGGCGCGGCAGTTGCTCCGCGAAAGCGGCTATGATGGCAGCCCGATCGTCATCATGGACCCGTGCAGGCGACGGATTTCGCCTCCATGGTCGGCCGCCGCGCCAATCGCCGCCCCCCGGCCGAGGGCGGCTGGCCGAGTTGTGAGCGCGCCTGGCCGGGCTGGCCCTGCGATGCCGAACATCAGGCGTTGATCGATGCCTTCCCCTACGCTGCAGCGCCGACCGAACGCCAGCGGCTGCTCGAGGCGCTGCAGGTCGGTGTAGATTTGCACTGAGAAATGACCTGGGATTTTCATCGAGATTTGACCCGGGTGGAAGTTATGTCCGGCCATGCGGGGTTTTGGTCAGTTGGTGATTTTTCCTTTCGCGTTTGCGGTGCAGCAGCGCTTGCCCTGAACCGGAAGCTGTCATGCCCGGTCTCGAGGATGTGGCAGTGGTGGGTGAGCCTATCGGGCAGCGCGGTGGTCACCTTGGCTTCGCCGAACACCCCAGACCATTCGCTGAAGCTGAGGTTTGGGGTGATGACGACGCTGGTGCGCTCGCAGAGTTTGCTGAGCAGATGGAACAGCAGCGCGCCGCCTGATGGGCTGAACGGCAGGGAGCCCAACTCATCGAGGATGATGAGGTCGAGGTGCAGCAGGCGCTCGGCCGGTGGGCCGGCTTTGTTCGTGGCCTGCGGCGCCGCGTCCTCACATCCAGGTCGAAGGTGTTACTGAAATATCAATTCAAACCCTATCCACATCAAATGAACGGGCCGCCTGCCGCGCCCCGCGGGGATCAAGCTGCCCGGGCGGTTGCCAGCGCCTTCCACACCACCTCGGGCGTCGCTGGCATGTCGATGCTGCGGACGCCGCTGCCCGACAGCGCATCGACCAGCGCATTGATCGCGGCCGGCGGCGAGCCCACCGCGCCGGCCTCCCCCGCGCCCTTCACGCCGAGCGGATTGGTCTCGCAGGTCACCTCGATGAGGTCGACGTCGATGTCCGGCAGGTCATCGGCGCGCGGCAGCGCGTAATCCATGAAGGAGGCGGAGAGCAGTTGCCCGCTTTCCGCGTCGTAGCTCGTGCGCTCCCACAGCGCCTGGCCGAGGCCCTGCGCCACGCCGCCATGCACCTGGCCGCGCACGATCAGCGGATTCAGCGCGTGGCCCACATCGTCCACCACGATGTAGCGCGGCACGGTGACGATGCCGGTCTCGGGATCGACCTCGACCTCGGCGACATGGCAGCCATTGGGGAAGGTGTGCGCCTCGATCTTCGCGGTCTCCATCGCGTCGAGCAGCGTCACGCTCTGCCCCGCCGCCGCGCGCTGGCGCTGCACTTGCGCGAGATCGAGGATGCCCACGCCGCGATCCGTGCCGGCCACCTCAAAGCGTCCCTCGGCGGGCGTGAATTCGATGTCGGCCACCGAGGTTTCGAGATGTTCGGCCGCGGCCTGCTTGCCCTTCTCGATCACGGAAGCGGCGGTGACCAAAATCGCCTGGCCCTCGGAATAGAGGCTGCGCGCGCCGCCGGTGCCGCCGCCCGAAGGCAGGGTTTCGCTGTCGCCCTGGCGAATGCGGATCTTGTCCATCGGGATGCCGAGCTCATGGTTGGTGAGCATGGCATAGGCGGTCTCATGCCCCTGGCCGGTGGATTGCGTGCCGACATAGACATCGACGAAGCCATCTTCGGCGAACACCACCTTGGCGTTCTCGGTCGGCCCGCCGCCGGTGGCTTCCAGATAATAGGCGAGGCCGATGCCGCGCTTCTTGCCGCGCGCCGCCGCCGCCGCCTGGCGCGCCGGGAAGCCGGCCCAGTCGATCTTGGCGAGCGCGCTGTCCATCAGCTTGAGGAAATCGCCGCTGTCGTAGCGCTGGCCCATGGCGGAGGTGAAGGGCATGGCCGATTGCGTCACCATGTTGCGGCGGCGCAGCTCGATACGGTCGATGCCGAGCTCCCCCGCGGCGGTGTCGATCAGCCGCTCGACCAGGTAGTTGCTCTCCGGCCGCCCGGCGCCGCGATAGGCATCGACGGACACGGTGTTGGTGATGACGCCGATGACGTTGGCGTGAATCGCCTCGAACCCATAGACGCTGGCGAGCACCTTGGTGCCCGCGCCGGTCGGGATGAAGGGCGCGAAGGTCGAGAGATAGGCGCCCATATTGGCATGGTTGCGCGTGCGCAGCGCGAGGAATTTGCCCTCGCCATCCAACGCCAGCTCACCGAGCGTGATGTTGTCGCGGCCGTGCGTGTCCGACAGGAACGCTTCGGTCCGCTCGCTCGCCCACTTCACCGGGCGGTCGAGGCGACGTGCGGCGAAGGCCACCATCACATGCTCGGCATAAAGGTACAGCTTCATGCCGAAGCCACCGCCGACATCGGGGGTGATCACGCGCACATCCTCAGGCGAGATCTTGAAGACGTTGTCGGCGAGAAGGTTCTTCAGGAGCCACGAGCCCTGCGTGTTGGTCTGCAACGTCAGCTTGTCCCCCGCCCAGGCGGCCACGGCCGCGCGCGCTTCCATGGAGGCGACAACGACGCGGTTGTTCACCACCGTCAGGCGCGTGACGTGCGCGGCGCGGGCAAAGGCGGCGTCGGTCTTGGCGCGGTCGCCGGCTTCCCAGTCGAAGCAGGTGTTGTTGGGCGCGCTGTCCCAGACCTGCGGCTGGCCGGGCAGATGCGCGGTGGCGAGGTCGGTGACGGCCGGCAGGGACTCATATTCCACCACCACCGCCTCGGCGCCGTCACGCGCGGCCTGCAGCGTCTCGGCGACGATGAAGGCCACCGGATCGCCGACATGGCGCACCATGCCATCCGCCAATGCGAGCCGCGGCGTTTCGCTGCGCGGCGTGCCGTCGCGGTTCATCAGCGGGATGACGCAGGGCACGTCGCCGAGCCCCGCGGCCTTCATGTCGGCCGCGGTGATCACCGCCAGCACGCCCGGCACAGCGAGCGCCGCGGTGGTGTCGAGTGTTGTCACCCGCGCATGCGCCTGCGGGCTGCGTAGCACCACGCCCATCGCCTGGCCGGGCATGGCGATGTCATCCGTGTAGAGGCCCTCGCCCTTCAGCAGGCGGGGGTCCTCGACCCGCCGCACCGACTGGCTCAATCCGAACTTCGCCATGGCTCGTTCCCATCCCTGATCTACCTCCTATCATCTGCGCATCCTGGCGCCGACGAAAAGGGGGGTGTGCTATTCGATTGCCGACAAAGGTGCCGTCTTGGGCTTGCCGCCCAGCTTCGCCTTCGTCTTCTCCCGCAGCGTCTGAAACACGACGTAGAGCATCGGGATCATGAAGATGCCGAAGATCGAGGCGAACAGCATGCCGCCGAACACCGGCGTGCCGACCGCGATGCGCGATGCCGAGGCCGCGCCCGTTGCCGTCACCAGCGGCACCAGGCCGAGGATGAAGGCGAACGAGGTCATCATCACGGCGCGGAATCGCAGCCGCGCGCCCATCACCGCGGCGTCCTGGATGGACAGCCCGGCCTCGCGCCTTGCCTTCGCGAATTCCACGATGAGGATGCCGTTCTTCGCGGCCAGCGCCACCAGCACGACCAGCCCGACCTGCGCATAGATGTCGAGCGACAAGCCGCCGATCCCGATCGCGATGAAGGAGCCGAGCACGCCGACCGCGATGGAGGTCAGCACGGGGATCGGGATCACCCAGCTTTCATACAGCGCCACCAGGAACAGGTAGGCGAACAGGATGGCCAGCGCGAGGATCACGCCAGTCTGGCCCGAGGCCTGTTTTTCCTGGAACGCCGTGCCGGTCCATTCGTAGCCGTAGCCCTGCGGCAGCACGCGCTCCGACAATTCCTCCATCGCCTTGATCGCATCGCCCGAGGAGACGCCCGGCCGCGGCGCGCCGTTGATCGAGACGGTGCGCACATTGTTGAACCGGCTGATGGTCTGCGGGCCGAGCACGATGCGAATATCCGCCACGGAGCGCAACGGCACCATCTCACCCCGCGAATTGCGCACGTTGATGCGCCAGATGTCGGGGATATCGTCGCGGTCCGTAGACTCCGCCTGGAGGTTCACCTGCCAGGAGCGGCCGTACAGGTTGAAGTCGTTCACGTAGAAGCCGCCGAGCGTTGTCTGCAAGGCGCTGAAGATGTCGCTGATGCGGATGCCCAGCGCCTGCGCCTTGTCGCGGTCCACGTCGAGGAACAGGCTCGGGTTGTTGGCGGCAAAGGTGGAGAACACCGCCTGCAGACGCGGATCCTGGTTGGCGGCGACGACGATGCCGAGCATCGCACTCGCCATCTCCGCCGGCTCGCGCCCTTCGAGGTTCTGCAACTGGTATTGGAAGCCGCCGCCAGTGCCCAGGCCGATGATCGGCGGGATGTTGAAGGCGAAGGTGTTGGCCGTGCGCACCTGCTGCGTCGCGCCGAACACCGTTCCAATGGCGGCGAATACGCTTTCCTGCGCGCCCGAGCGATCGCCGAATGGCTTCATGCGCACCACGAGGAAGGCGGCGTTCGATTGCGCGCCACCATCGATCAGGCTGAAGCCGACGATGGCCAGCACGCGCTCCACCCCCGGCACGGGGGCGATGATGCGTTCCACCTGCTCGACCGCCGCGCGGGTGCGCGACAGGCTCGCGCCTTGCGGCAACTGCATCTGCACGAAGAAGGCGCCCTGGTCTTCCGAAGGCAGGAAGCCCGCCGGGGTGCGGCCCGCAAGGCCAAAGATGCCGAAGCCTAGCGCCACTGTGACGATGATCGAGATCCAGGAAAAGCGCACCAGCCTGGCCACGATGTCGCCATAGCGGTCGCGCACCCAGTCGATGCCACGCATCACGGTGGCTAGTATGCCCTTTCGTGGGCCATGCCCCACCGGATGCGGCTTGAGGAACAAGGCGCAAAGCGCGGGCGAGAGCGTCAGCGCGTTGATCGCCGAGATCACCATGGCGACCGAAACCGTGACCGCGAACTGCGCGAACAGCACGCCCGACAGGCCGGGGATGAAGCCCACCGGCACGAAGACGGACAGCAATACCAGCGTGATGGCGATGATCGGCCCGGTGATCTCCGCCATCGCCTTCTTCGTCGCCTCGGCGGGGGTGAGCTCGGGGTACTCCTCCATCACACGCTCGACATTCTCGACGACGACGATCGCGTCATCGACGACGATGCCGATGGCCAGCACCATCGCCAGCAGCGAGACCGTATTGGCCGAGAAACCCAGCAGCAGCAGCACCGCGAAGGTGCCGATCAGGCTGACCGGCACGGCGATGACGGGGATGATGGTGGCGCGGAAGCTGCCGAGGAACAGCAGCACGACGATCACCACCAGCACGAAGGCTTCAAGCAGCGTCTTGATCACCTCGTACATCGTGTCGGTCACGAAGGTCGAGGTGTCGTAGAACACGTCGGTGCGCATCCCCTCGGGGAAACGCCGCGCCATGTCGTCGAGCGTCGATTTCAGGGCCGCCGCCGCCGCCACCGCATTGGCGCCCGGCGATAGATAGGTGCCGAGCGTGATGGCGGGCTGCCCGTTGAGGCGGCTTTCCGTGTCCATCCGTGCCGCGCCGAGTTCGACCCGCGCGACGTCGCGCACGCGCAGCAGCGAGCCGGCCTCGTTCGCGCGGATCACGATGTTGCCGAATTCCTCCGGCGTGGACAGGCGGCCTTGCGTTTGCAGGTTGAACTGGAACTGCTGGTCGTCGGAGATCGGTCGCGCGCCGATGCGCCCCACCGCCGCCTGCACGTTCTGCGACTGGATCGCCGCCACCACGTCCGAGGGCGTCAGGTTCAGGCTGATCAGGCGATCGACCTCGAACCAGATACGCATCGAATAATCCATCGCGCCGAACATCGACACCTGCCCGATGCCTGGCACGCGCGCGAGCCGGTCGAGCATGTTGATCGTGATGTAGTTCGAGATGAACAGCGGGTCTTGTTCCGGCCGGTTCGACGTCACGGTCAGGAATTGCAGCACCGCCGAGGATTGCTTGCGCACCGTGACACCCTGGCGCTGCGACTCCTGCGGCAGCCTGGCCAGCGCCGATTGCACGCGGTTGTTCACGTTCACCGTCGCGATATCGGCATTGGTGCCGAGCGCGAAGGAGACCGTCAGCACATAGGTGCCGTCATTGGCGCTGTTGGAGGACATGTAGATCATGCCCTCCACGCCGTTCACCGCGCTTTCGATCACCTGCGCCACGGTCGATTCGACGACAGCGGCGGAAGCGCCCGGATAGCTCGTGCTGACCTGTACCTGCGGCGGCACGATATTGGGAAACTGTGCCACGGGAATACGCAGCATCGCCAGCGCGCCGGCCAGCGTCAGCAGGATGGAAATGACGATCGCGAGGCGCGGGCGATCGACGAAAACGGAGGAGATCATGCGCCCTCAGCCCCGCCCACCAGCCGGAGCACCGCCGGGTGGAGGGGCGCGCAGCGGTGCGCTGGCGGGGCCGGGCATCACCGGCTGGCCGGGGCGCACGCGTTGTACGCCTTCGGTTACCACGCGTTCGCCGCCGTCGAGCCCGCGCTCGACCACCACCTGGTCGGCGATGCTGCGGCCGAGCGTGACAACCCGGCGCTGGGCGCGGTTTTCGGCATCCAGCACGAAGACGAAATTGCCCTGCTGGTCCTGCAATACGGCCGAGCGCGGGATCACCACCGCCTGCACCGGCTCCGCGCCCTCGACCAGCACGGCTACGAACATGCCATCGATCAGCGCGCGGTCGCCGCTCTGCCCACCTTGCAGCGGCGGGTTGGGGATGGAGGCACGGACCAGGATCGTGTCCGTGGCGCGGTCTACCTGCGGGTCGATGAAGTCGATCTGCCCGATCTGGCTGTAGATGGCATCGCCGCCGCCGAGGCGGATGCGCACGCGCACCGCATCCGCCCCCCCGCGTGTCGCGTAGCGTTCCCGCAACTCACTGCCCCGGCGCAGGCTGACGGGGAAGGAGATGCGCATCGGGTCCTGGCTGACGATGGTCGCCAGCGCCGCGCTTGTCGGCCCCACCACCGAGCCGACCGAGAAGGTGGCGGCGCCGATCTTGCCAGCAAAGGGGGCGGAGATTTCAGTGTAGCCGAGGCTGATCTGCGCCACGCGAAGCTGCGCCTGCGCCGAGAGCACGCTGGCCTGGGCGCTGCGCTGCGCCGCCGTCGCGTCATCCACGCGCACCTGTGTGCCGGCCTGGGCGCGCACCAGTTCGCGGGCGCGGGCGAGACCGATATTGGCGTTGGCGAGCTCAGCCTCGGCGGCGGCCACCTGCGCCTGGGCGCGGGCGACCTCGGCTTCGAAGGGCGGGCGCTCCATGCGGAACAGCACGGCGCCGGCGGGCACTTCCTGGCCTTCGCGGAACAGCCTCTCCTGGAGGAAGCCGGTAACGCGGGCGCGAAGTTCCACCCGGTCAGGCGCCTCGATGCGACCCACGAAATTCGCGGTTTCGGTGACCGGGCGCTTCGCCGCCTCCATCACGCCAACGGCCGGCGGGCCGCCGCCGCCGGGCTGGGCGAAGGCAAGGCCGGGCAGACTCAGCAGGCCAAGCAGTAGCAGCGGCGACCACGGGAAGCGCATGTGGGGCATCCAATGTTTGGCAGCAGACAAACGCGCCGCGATGGCCAAGGTCAAGCTGACCGGGCGTGAAGCCTCGGCATCGCCACAAATTGTGCCACGAACGTCCCCGTCGCGACGTTTAGATGCTACGCGACGCGTGCCGGGCCTCGAAAGCGACGATGGAGTCAGCCAGCGTCAGTGTCAGGCCGATCTCGTCGAGTCCGCGGAGCAGGCATTCGCGGGCGAAGGGCGGCACGGTGAAGGCGTGCTGGCGCCCATCCGGCGCGGTGAGACATTGCACGGTGAGGTCCACCGTGAGGCGCGTGCCTGGCGTAGCCACCAGTGCCACGCGCAGCGCCGCGCAGGTGGCCTCGGGCAAAGCCACCGGCAGCAGCCTGTTCTTGAGCGCGTTGGATTGGAAGATGTCGCCGAAACTCTCCGCCACGACGCAGCAGATGCCCATCGCCAGCAGCGCATAGACCGCTGCCTCCCGCGAGGAGCCCACGCCGAAATTACGCGCGGCGACGAGGATGCCGGCGGTATCGAAGGGCGGTTGGTTGAGGATGAAATCGGCGCGCTTTCGGCCGTCAGCGTGGAAGCGCTGGTCGTGGAAGCCGTAAGTAGGGTAGCGCTCATCGCGCGGCCGGCGGAGGTATCGCGCGGGCAGGATCTGGTCGGTATCGACATTGTTCATGTCGAACGGTGCTGCGATGGCGGTGAGGGTGGTGAAGGCCTCCATCAGAAATCCTGTTTGTTGGGCGTGACCGGCGACGCCTTCGGGTGCTCGGCACCTGGGGTGCCTGCGCCCTGCGGCTGCCGGATCACGCCGCACTCACCAAGCGCCCGGCAAGGGCCGAGGCCGCGGCCGAGGCCGGCGAGACAAGATGCGTGCGCGCCCCGCGTCCCTGCCGCCCGGCGAAGTTACGGTTGGAGGTGGAGGCGCAGCGCGCGCCCTCGGCCACGCTCTCGCCGTTCATGGCGACGCAGAGCGAGCAGGCGCTTTCCTCCCAGCGCGCGCCGGCCTCGATGAAGATCCGGTCGAGCCCCTCGGCCTCGGCAGCGCGCTTCACCGGTGTCGAGCCGGGCGAGACCAGCATCGGCACGGCGATGCGCCTGCCGCGCAGCACGGCGGCCGCGGCGCGCAGGTCATCGAGCCTTGCATTGGTGCAGGAGCCGAGAAACACGCGGTCCAGCCGCACATCGCCCAGCGCCTCGCCGCCCTGGAGGCCCATATAATCAAGGCTGCGTGCCCAGGCCTTCTGGCGGGCCTCGTCTGGGGCTTCCTCGGCGCGCGGCACGCGGCCCGCGAGCGGCACGGCCTCCTCCGGGCTGGTGCCCCAGGTGACCATGGGCGGAATTGTGGTGGCGTCGAGCGTCACTGCCTTGTCGAAGCGCGCCGCGGCGTCGCTGTGCAGATCGGCGATATCGACGGGCGTGGCGAAGCGGCGACCGGCGAGCCAGGCGAGCGTCTTCGCATCGGGGGCGACCATGCCGGTGCGCGCGCCGGCCTCGATCGCCATGTTGCACAGCGTGAGCCGAGCCTCGACCGGGAGCGCACGTACGGCGCTGCCCGCGAACTCGATGGCCGAGCCGAGCCCGCCGCCAGTGCCGATGTGCGCGATCAGGGCGAGCGCCATGTCCTTGCTCGACGAACCCGCGGGCAGGACGCCCTCGAAGTTCACACGCATCTGGCGTGGCGCGGATTGCCAGATGGTCTGCGTCGCCAGCACATGCGCAACCTCGCTCGCGCCGATGCCGAAGGCCAGCGTGCCGAGCGCGCCGTGAGTCGAGGTATGGCTGTCGCCGCACACCACGGTCATGCCGGGAAGAGTGAGCCCCTGCTCGGGGCCGGCGACATGCACGATGCCCTGCTCGGGGTCGGCGAGCTCGAAGGCGCGGATGTGGTGCGCGCGGGCATTGCCTTCGAAGGTCTCGATGATGCCTCGGATTTCGGGATCGTCGATGGTCGCGGTGTCGCGCGCCGTGGTGGGGGCGTAGTGGTCGCCGAAGCCGAAGGTCAGGTCGGGCCGGCGCACCGCAAGGCCGCGCGCCTTGAGCATGTTGAAGGCGTGGAAGCTGCCCTCATGGAAATAATGCCGGTCGATATAGAGCAAACACAGCCCGTCATCGCGTGCCTGCACGATGTGGGCATCCCAGATCTTCTGGAAAAGCGTTCTTCCCATGGGCCAACCTTCTGTAAAGGGACCTTGCGTCCTTCGCGAGGCCGCCGCAAGCCTTGACGGATGTGGACCCAAGCCCCGCGAGTGATTGCGCCCGCCCTGCTCTCCCGCCTGCCGGACGCGTGGCGCCGGCCGCTGCAAATCCGCATGGCGTGGCTCCGCGTCGCGTGGATTGCACCGGTTTGGGCCGCATGCCGACCAACTGCGCCTTCGCGCCCGATGGCCGCACGCTGGTGATCACCGAAAGCCAATCCGGCAGCCTGCTCGCCGCCGAGATTCCGCCGCCATGAGGCCCTCGGCGCCCGCGCATCTTGCGGCCGTTGCCAAGACGGCGTCCGATCTGAAACCAAGGCTGGGTGGGGGTCTCTAGGATGTTCGGGTTCTCGAGCGCGCGCGACGTGATCGTCAGCGAGGTGGGTCCGCGCGACGGCCTCCAGATGGTGGAAACCGTGGTGCCCACCGCCACGAAGAAGCGCCTGATCGCGGCACTCGCCGCCGCCGGCCTGCCGGAGATCGAGGTTGCCTCCTTCGTCCCCGCACGGCTCGTGCCGCAGATGGCCGACGCCGCCGAGGTCACCCGCTTTGCGGCCTCGCTGCACGGGCTGAACGTGGCCGTGCTGGTGCCCAATCTGCGCGGTGCCGAATCGGCCGTCGCGGCGGGCGCGCACAAGATCACGCTGACGCTCTCGGCCAGCGAGGCGCACAGCCAATCCAACCTTCGCCGCACCCGTGCCGAGCAGATCGAGGAGGCGCGCGCCGTCGCGGTATACGTGCGCTCCCGCGATGCGCAGACGCGGCCGAAGCTGGAAGGCGCGATCAGCACGGCCTTCGGCTGTTCCTTGCAGGGCGAGGTGCCGCTCGCCGACGTGCTCTCGATGGCGGTGCAATTGGCGCAGATGGGCTGCGATTCCGTGGGGCTGTCGGATACTTCGGGCTATGCCAACCCCGCGCAACTTCGCCGCGTGTTGCGCGCCGTGCAGGCCGAGCTCGGCGGGCTTTGCGACAGCCTGCACCTGCACGATACGATGGGCCTCGGCCTGGCCAATGCGACGGTCGGCGTGGAGGAGGGCATCCGCATCTTCGATGGCGCACTGGGCGGACTCGGCGGCTGTCCCTTCGCGCCTGGGGCCTCGGGCAACATCGTCACGGAGGATCTGGTGTTTCTGCTGGAGTCGCTGGGCTTGCGCACCGGCATCGATCTCGACGCGCTGGTCGCCGCGCGCGCCATCCTGGCCGAGGCGCTGCCGAACGAAACGCTGCACGGCGCCTATGCACGCGCGGGCAAACCCTCCGGTTGGCGAGCCGCCGGCGCGAACCTCCTCGCATGACCAGCGCCACCCCTCTCAACGGCCTGCGCATCGTGGAATTCACGCATATGGTCATGGGGCCGACGGCCGGCATGGTGCTCGCCGATCTCGGCGCCGAGGTGGTGAAGGTGGAACCCGCCCCCGCAGGCGATTCCACACGCCACCTCACCGGCTCCGGCACAGGATTCTACGCAGCCTTCGGGCGCGGCCGGCGCAGCCTCTGCGTCGATATGAAGCAGCCCGAGGGACTCGCGCTGGTACATCGCCTGGTGGCGACGGCCGATGTGCTGATCGAGAATTTCCGGCCCGGCGCGATGGCGAAGCTTGGCCTCGGCTATGCGCAATTGTCGCAGCTCAATCCGCGCCTCGTCTATTGTTCCTGCAAGGGCTTTCTCCCCGGCCCCTACGAGCACCGCACGGCGCTCGATGAGGTGGTGCAGATGATGGGCGGGCTCGCCTACATGACCGGCCTCGAAGGGCGGCCGCTGCGCGCGGGCAGTTCCGTGATCGACATCATGGGCGGGCTCTCCGCCGTCATCGGCATCCAGGCGGCCCTGGCGGAGCGTGAGCGCACCGGCCTGGGCGGCGAGATCCAGGCTGGGCTGTTCGAAACGGTGGCACTTCTGATGGCGCAGCACATGGCGCAGACCGCAATCACCGGCACCGCGCCCCCGCCCATGTCCACGCGCCTGCCGGCCTGGCCGGTGTATGACGTGTTCGAGACGGCCGATGGCGGGCAGGTGTTTGTCGGCGTCGTCACCGACACCTCCTGGCCGCCCTTCTGCGCCGCCTTCGGGCTGGAGGACCTCGCCACCGATCCGACGCTCGCCACCAAACAGCAGCGCGTGATCGAGCGGGCGCGCACCATCCCGCGGATTGTCGCCGCGCTAAGCGCCTATACCAAGGCGGATCTGATGGCGAAGTGCGAGGCGCTCGGTTTGCCGTTTGCGCCGATCGGCAAGCCGGCCGATCTGTTCGACGATGTGCATCTGAACGGCTCGGGGGGCCTCGTGCCCATGACGCTGCCCGATGGTCGGCCGATCAAGCTGCCGGCGCTGCCGGTCACGCTCGACGGCGCGCGCCCGGGCGGCGCGGGCGGCCTGCACCCGCCGGGCGCCGAGGGCGCGGCGCTGGCGGCGGAACTGGGCTACTCGGCGGCCGAGATCGACGCGATGCGAAAGGCCGGCATCATCACCGGTGGATGAACACCGGCACCCGCGCCTCGCGCAGCAACACATGCGTCGCACTTCCGAGAAAACGGCGGCGCAGGCCGCTTTCCTCGAAGGCACCGAGCACCATCATCCGCACGCCGAGCGCCTCGGCCTGGGCCAGCAGCAGATCCGCCGGGCGATCGCCGAGCATCGCCAACGGCGTGGCGGCGATGCCGTGGTGACGGAGATAGACGCAGCCCTCCTCGGCCAGGGCGATGGCTTCCTCCCGCGTCGCGGCGGCGCTGGCGACACGCACCGGCGCGCCCTCGGCCAAGCCCATCAGGGCGAATAATTGCAGCGCGGCCATCACGGGGATCGAGCCGTCATAGCCGACCAGGATCGGGCCGTCGGCCTTGGCCAGCGCCTGTTCCGGCACCACCAGCAGCGGCCGTGCGCCCTCATGCAGCAGCGCCTCGATCACCGGGGCCACGCCGTCATCCAGCGCTTCGAGCCCCAGCGTGCTGTCGCGGCCGATGACGACCAAATCATGCGTCGCGCCGGCGCGCAGCAGGGCCGGTTCGGGGGCATCGGGCAGGCGGAGCTCGAAGTAGGGCGTTTCGCCGGAAGCGGCGGCGCAGGCGGTGAAGGCGGCGGCGGCTTCCGTATCGGCACGGGCACTCAGCGCGGCGTCGCGGCGCGCCTTGAAGGCGGCGCCGCCGATCGGCACGGGCTCATGCTCGCTGTTGGTGTGCGGGTGGTCGAGTACGACGGCGGCGGTCAAAGCCGCACCATGCCGGCGCGCCAGGGCGAAGGCCATGTCGCGTGCGGCATGGGCGCCGGGCGTGTCGTCAAGCGCGACCAGGATACTGCGCAGCATGGGGGATCCTCCGGGCGTCCAATGTAGCTGCTTAGCGCGCGCGCGTCAGGGCCAGAAAGCCGGCCGTGCAGAGCACCAGCGCCACGGCGAAGGTGGCCAGCGCCGCCGCCACGCCGCTCCAGCCGGCCATCATGCCCGATGCCGATTGCAGCAGCGCCGCGCCGAGAAAGAATGAGACGTTCATGGCCGAGAGCGCGCGCCCCGCCTGCTCCGGCGGCACGGCGGCGCGGACAATGGAAAAGCCCAGCACCTGGAAGGAGATGGCGAGACCGAAGGCCACGAGCATCAGCGTGTCCCACCAGATCGGCAGCATGCCCAAAGGCCCCGCAGGCCCACCCGCCAGCAGGGCGAGGATCAGCGCCGCGGCCAGCAGATGGCTGCCGGCGAGCAGCACCGGCGCATGGCCGACGCGACGCAGCATGAGTCCGGCCAGCGCGGGGCCGGCGGTCAGCGCCAGGGTGAAGGCGAGCAGCACATTGCCCGCGGCGAGGCGATCCAGCCCCTTCACCTCCATCAGCCAAGGCCCGCCCCAAAGGCCGCGCAGGCCGAGCACGGCGGCGAAGGAGGCCAGCGCGAAAACCATCACGCCGCGCATCGCGGGCAGGAAGGCCATGCGCACCAGCGCGCGGGCATCCTGCAACGGGCTGCGGGTGGGTGGCACGACCGGCCGGTCGCTGGGCACGATCAGCGCCACGGCGGGTATGGCCAGCACCGCGATGGCGGCGCAGAACAGGTAGCCGGCGCGCCAATCGACCGCCTCGATCAAGGCGGCGAGCGGGCTGGCGGAGAGCAGCATGCCGGTATTGCCCACCGCCTGGATCACACCGGACCAAACAGCGAATCGTGCCGTGGAAAGCCCCCGCGCGGCGAAGGTGATGGGGCACATCAGCATGCCCGAACAGCCGATGCCGAGCACCGCCTGCGCCAGCAGCATCGACCACGCATCCCTCGCCATGGCGGCGAGCAGCGCGCCGCAGCCGGCGATCACCAGCAAAGCAAGCGCCACACGCTTCACGCCGTAACGATCGAGCGCCACGCCCACGGGAATCATCACCGCCGCAAAGGCGAAGGGAAACACGCCGGTGAGCTGCGCCAGCGTCTCGGCCGTGATGCCGAGGTCGCGCGTCAGCACATCCACCGCGATCGCCGGGATGGTGCGCACGGCATTGGAGAAGATGTGCCCAAGGCACAGCACGAGGATCGCCACCGTGACGCCCCGGGCGGGGGCCGATGTCATCAACAGGCGCCGCGCACGGCGCGCCGAGGCCACGAATGTGGCCCGCCGCCAATGCAGCGAGGCCAAGCGGCCGGATGGCCGCGCCCGGCGCAGGAGGGCACAAAAATGATCATCAGTTCCTGAAGATTTTCCCAGGGTTCATGATGCCCTTGGGGTCGAGTGCCACCTTCAGGCTGCGCATCACGTCCATCGCGTCCGCGCCGTGTTCCTGCTCCAGGAACTCCCGCTTGCCGAGACCGATGCCATGCTCGCCAGAGCAGGTGCCGCCGAGGGCGAGGCCGCGGGTGACGATGCGCTTGTCCATGTCCCAGGCGCGCTCCAGCGCCCCCGGATGGGTCGGGTCATACAGCACCATCTGGTGGAAATTGCCGTCGCCGACATGGCCGACGATGCAGGTGGTATGGCCCAGCGCGCGCGCCTCGTCCTTGGCGCCGACGATGGCCTCGGCGAGGCGCGAGATCGGCACGCAGACATCGGTGGTCAGCGCCTTGTGGCCCGGCTTCCAGGCAACGCCCGCCCAATAGGAATCGTGCCGCGCCTTCCACAGCTTGGCCCGTTCGGTCGGGTCGGTGGCCCACCGAAAACCTTCGGCGCCGTGTTCGGCGGTGATCGCCTCGACGAGCTCGGCCTGCTCCTTCACCCCCGCCTCGGTGCCGTGAAACTCCAGGAAAAGCGTGGTCAACTCGGAAAAACCTTCGAGCTTCGAGAAGGCGATGGAGGCCGCCATCATGTCCTCGTCCAGCAATTCGATGCGCGCCACCGGCACGCCGATCTGCATCACCTGGATCACGCTCTCCACTGCCGCGACGAGGGAGGGGAATTGCACCACCGCGCTGCTCATCGCCTCGGGGATGCCGTGCAGCCGCAGCCGGATCTTCGTGACGATGCCGAGCGTGCCCTCGGAACCGATGAACAGCCTGGTGAGATCGTAGCCGTTCGAGGCCTTGCGCGTGCGCCCGCCAGTGGAGATGACCCGCCCATCGGCGAGCACCACTTCGAGGCCGAGCGTGTTCTCGCGGATCGTGCCGTAGCGCACCGCATTGGTGCCGGAGGCGCGTGTGGCGACCATGCCGCCCAACGTGCAATGGCTGCCCGGATCGACCGGGAAGAACAGCCCCTTGTCGCGCAGGTATTCGTTCAACTGCTGGCGCGTCGCGCCTGGCTCGATCAGGATATCCATGTCCTGCTCGTTGAGTTCGAGAATGGCCGTCATGCGCGACAGGTCGAGGCTGATGCCGGCGCGCACCGGATTCACATGGCCCTCCAGCGAAGTGCCGGCGCCGAACGGCACCACGGGCACGCCATGCAGGTGGCACAGCGCGGCGAGGCGGCTGACTTCCTCCGTGGTCTCCACGAACGCCACGGCATCGGGCAGTGTCGGCGGCGAACTGTCCTCGCCATGGCTGTGCTGTTCGCGCACGGCGGCGTTGGTGGTCATGCGCTCGCCGAGAAAGTCGCGCGCGGCAGCGATCACGGCATCGACGGGGCGCGGGGCGATGGTGTTCATGGGGTAGGCTCCTCCCGCAACAGCGGACATGTCAGGCAATGCGGGCCACCGCCGCCGGCGGTGAACAGCGACAATTCGGGGTCGAATACCGCGAGCCCTTCGGCTCGCAGCGCGGCGTTGAGATCCACGCTGGCGCGGGCCGAGATCACGCGATCATCCCCCAAGGCGAGGATGTTGCAACCAAGCTGCATGACCTGCCGATAGGGCACCGGGATGCATCTGATGCCATGCGCTGCCAGCCAGGCGATGAAGTCGGGGTCCAGCACGTCGAGGCAGGCCACCGCCAGGCCAGGGGCCGCCATGCAGAACAACAGGTCAAAGTGGAGAAAATGCTCGTCGAAGGGCTCGATCCGGCATTCCCAGCCTTCGGCGCGCAGCCAGCCCGCGAGCTGCTCGGCACCCGCTGCATCGGTGCGCCCGCCGCTCATGCCGATCACGGCCAGGCCCGGGCGGATGAGGTGGACGTCGCCACCCTCCACCGTGCCGGCATCGGACAGGCGCCAGAATTCGCTGCCCTGCGCCGCGTGCCAGCCGATAGCCCGCGAAATTTCGCCGCGCCGCTGCGGGCGTTCGAGTTGGCCGAGCAGCGGGCCCCAGGGCGTCACCACCGCCGGGTCGCGCGTATAGACCATGTAGGGCAGATGTGGCGCGGGGGGCTGGCGGTGCACCGTGACGCCGGCCTGTTCGAGGGCGGCCACCAACTCGCCATGCTGCGCGGCGAGCGCGGCGGGCGTGGGCATCCCTTGGCTGGCCAGCGCGCGGCGCGCGACAGCGTTGGTCGGAATCCACCGGTAATGGTCGGGCGGGCAGACCAGCACCTCGGCGAGGCGGCCGGTTTCGCTGGCGACATGGAAGCGGGGCATGCGCCCAACCTGACTCGGGCGGGGCTGCGCGACAAGCATACCCCACCGCGTTGACGCTCCGCCGGGCGCGGCCTAGCGTCAGTCATACGACAACTGACGTCGCACGACAGCTTGAGGAAACGAGATTCATGGCAAATGGTGTGAAGGCGGCCTGGGCGGCCGGCAAACCTGTGGTCAACGGGTGGCTTGCCATCCCCAGCGGCTTCACGGCCGAGGTCATGGCCCAGGCGGGCTGGGACAGCCTGACGGTCGATATCCAGCACGGCGTGCAGGACTACATGTCGATGGTCGCCTGCTTCCAGGGCATGCAGCCGCATGGCGTGACGCCGATGGTGCGCGTGCCGTGGAACGAGCCCGGGATCATCGGCAAGTGCCTCGATGGTGGGGCCAAGGGCGTGATCTGCCCGATGGTGAACACCGAGAAGGAGGCGCGTGACCTGGTTGCCTTCTGCCGCTACCCGCCACATGGCACGCGCAGCTTCGGGCCGATCCGCAGTGGCATCTATGGCGCCGCCGCCGACACCAAGGCGGCGAATGAGGACGTGCTGGTCATCCCGATGATCGAGACCAAGACGGCGCTCGACAACCTCGAAGCCATTGTCGCCGTGCCAGGCGTGGATGGCATCTATATCGGCCCGTCCGACCTCTCGCTGAGCCTCGGCATGGCGCCGTTGCAGGACCGGCAGGAGCCCGAGTTCCTCGCAGTGCTCGACCGCATCCGCAACACGGCGCAGAAGGCCGGGGTGAAGGTCGGCATCCACACCATGACCGGCGCCTATTCGAAGCAGATGTTCGAGCGCGGCTTCAACCTCGCGACCATCATGAACGACAGCGGGTTGATGCTGACCGCGGCGCGCGCCCAGGTGGCGATCGCCAAGGGCTGATGGCAGGGAGACCCGGCGATGGACAAGGACGAATTGACTCGCTGGGCGCTCGCCAATGGCTGGCAGATGATCGCCGGCATGCCGAGCCTGACCAAGCCGCGCACGCCGAAGGAGGCGATCGTGCGGCTTGTGTTCAAGACGACGGTGGTCAACGTCGAGGTGAAGAAGCCGGCCGGGAAGTGGGAGAAGGTCTCTGGCGCCGCCTATGGCGCGGTGA
>JBBSCP010000047.1:0-18075 GCA_038250135.1 Acetobacterales bacterium
CATGATCTTCAACCTGCTCGCGCCCATGGCCGAGGGTTTCTTCCTGTTCAACCTGGTGCGCTACACGACCTTCCGTGCCGGCGCGGCCTGCATGACGGCGCTGTTCGTCGCGCTTTTCCTCGGCCCGATGGTGATCCGCTACCTGCGCGCCACGCAAAATGGCGGCCAGCCGATCCGCGAGGATGGCCCCGCCAGCCACCTGCTGACCAAGAAGGGCACGCCAACCATGGGCGGCGTGCTGATCCTGCTCTCGCTGAGTGTCTCGACCCTGCTCTGGGCGGATCTGCGCAACGGCTATGTCTGGGCCGTACTGTTGGTGACTCTGGGCTTCGGCGCGCTTGGCTTCGCGGATGATTGGCTGAAGGTCACCAAGCGCAACACCAAGGGCGTGTCGAGCCGGCAGAAGCTGATCGCGCAGGCGGTGATCGGGCTGCTCGCCGCGCTGTGGATCACCTGGCTGATGCCCGACGCGCTGGACGACAAGCTCGCCGTGCCGGTTTTCAAGGAAGTGCTCATCCCCTTCGGCTTCGTGTTCCCGCTGGTGGCAATGCTGGTCATGGTGGGTTCCTCCAACGCGGTGAACCTGACCGACGGGCTCGACGGCCTGGCCATCGTGCCGGTGATGATCGCGGCCGGCGTGTTTGCGCTGATCGCCTACCTCGTTGGCAACCGTATCTTCGCCGACCATTTGCAACTGCACGCCGTGCCCGGCGCGGGTGAGCTTGCCGTGTTCTGCTCGGCGCTGATCGGCGCGAGCCTGGGCTTCCTATGGTTCAACGCGCCGCCGGCGGCGGTGTTCATGGGCGATACCGGCTCACTCGCGCTCGGCGGCGCGCTGGGTGCGGTGGCGGTGGCGACGAAGCATGAGATCGTGCTGGCGATCGTCGGCGGGCTGTTCGTGGTGGAGACGCTCTCCGTCATCATCCAGGTCGTCTGGTTCAAGCGCACCGGGCAGCGCGTGTTCCTGATGGCGCCGCTGCACCATCATTTCGAGAAGAAGGGCTGGGCCGAGCCCACCATCGTGATCCGCTTCTGGATCATTGCGATGGTGCTGGCGCTGATCGGCCTCAGCACGTTGAAGATCCGATGAGCGCTTTCGCGCGGAAAATCCGATGAGCGCTTTCGCGCGGAAAATCCGGTGAGCGACTTCGCGCCCTTCGCTGGCGAACGGATCGCCGTAGTGGGGCTTGGTCGTGCCGGACTGCCCGCGGCGCTGCGCCTTCGCGCGTGGGGCGCCGATGTGACCTGTTGGGATGACGGCGCGCCGCGGCGCGACGCCGCCGAACAGGCCGGGCTCGTGCTGCGCGACCTGCGGCAGGGCGGTTTCCACTTCGATGCGCTGCTGCTCTCGCCGGGCATCCCGCATACCTATCCTCAGCCGCACCCGATCGCGGCGCGGGCGATCGAGGTCGGCGTGCCGATCCTTTGCGACGTCGAATACCTCTATCGCGCGGTGCGCGCGGCCGGCAGCGCGGCGCGCTTCATCGGCGTCACCGGCACCAACGGCAAATCCACCACCACGGCCCTCACGCACCATCTGCTGCGCCGCGCGGGACGGGTTTCGGAGGTCGGAGGCAATCTCGGCCCGCCGGCCCTCGGACTCAACATGTTGGGGGTCGAAGGGTCCTACACCCTCGAAATGTCGTCCTATAGCTTGGAGCGAATCGCGACAGTCGGCTTCAACATAGGGGTGATGTTGAACCTCAGCCCCGATCACCTCGACCGTCATGGAAGCATGGCAGGCTATGCTGCTGCGAAGACGAATATCTTCGCGCGGCAGGTCTCTGGCGACGTCGCGGTGCTCGGGCAGGACGATGATTTGTCCACAGGCATGGCGGCCGGGATCGCCGCCCGGCTGGTGCCGATTTCGGGCCTGAAGCGTGCCCCGGGCGGCATCTGGGCCGAGGGTCGGGCGCTGCGCGACGAGGCCGGCGCCATCGCCGATCTCGAGTCCGCCCCGGCGTTGCCCGGCAGCCACAATGCCCAGAACGCCGCCGCCGCAACGGCCATCGCCTTCGCCTGCGGGCTCAGCCGCGATGACGTGGCGGCGGGCCTTGCCGATTTCGCCGGGCTGCCGCACCGGCAGGAGCGAGTAGGCGTGGTCGCCGGCGTCGTCTTCGTGAACGACAGCAAGGCCACCAACGCCGACAGCACGGCGCGCGCGCTGGCGAGCTATGCGCGCGTAGTCTGGATCGCTGGCGGGATGGCGAAGGAGGGCGGCATCGAGAGCCTCGCCCGCTACTTCCCGCGCATCGCCCGCGCGCTGCTGATCGGGCGCGACGCGCCGATCCTGGCCGCCACCCTCGCCGCCGCGGGCGTGCCGCATGAGGTGGTGGGCACGCTGGAGAACGCCGTGGCGCAAGCCGCGCGCCGCGCCGAGGCGCCGGTCGTGCTGCTCTCGCCCGCCTGCGCCTCGTTCGACCAGTTCAGCGGTTTCGATGCGCGCGGCGAGCGCTTCCGCGCCCTGGTACAGGCCTTGTCCGACGTTGGGAGGGCCGCATGATCGCGGTCTCACGCGCCGATAATTCCACGCTGGGCCGCTGGTGGTGGACCATCGATCGCTGGACGCTCGGCGCGCTGCTGACGCTGATCGGCTTCGGCTACATCATGATGCTCGCCGCGTCGCCGGCGGTGGCGGAACGTATCGGCGCCGCCTCGCGCCACATGTTCTTCATCAAGCAGATCGCCTACCTCGCGCTGGCCGCGACGGTGATGGTCGTGGTGTCGATGCTGAGCGCCAAGCAGGTGCGGCTGCTGGCCTGGCTCGGCCTCGGGGCCGCGCTGGCCATGGTGGCGGCGACGATCCTGGTGGGTGCGGAAATCAAGGGCGCGCGGCGCTGGCTGACGCTGCCGGGGCTCGGCTCCTTGCAGCCCTCGGAGTTCCTCAAGCCCTGCTTCGCCATCGTCGCCGCCTGGCTGATCGCGGAGGGCAAGCTGGCGCGCCGGCATGGCGCCACGCTGCTCGCCGTGGTGCTGTTCGGGGCGATCGCGGCGCTGCTCAAGGGCCAGCCCGATATCGGCATGCTGCTGGTGGTCGCGGCTGTGTTCTTCGCGCAGTTCTTCGTAGCCGGGCTGAACCTGTTCGTGGTCAGCATCATCGGCATGCTCGGCGTGGCGCTCGCCGTCGCGGCCTATTTCCTGTTCCCGCATGTGCGCTCGCGCGTGCATCGCTTCTGGTACCCCGAGGCGGGTGGCGACACCTTCCAGGTCGACGTGGCGCTGGAGGCCTTCGGCCATGGCGGGCTGCTCGGTCGCGGCCCCGGCGAGGGGCGCATCAAGAACGTGCTGCCCGATGCCCATTCCGACTTCGTCTTCGCCGTGGCAGGCGAGGAGTTTGGCCTCGTCGTCTGCCTGGTGATCCTGGCGCTGTTCGCCTTCATCGTGCTGCGCGGGCTGCTGCGCCTGACGGGCGAGAACGATCTGTTCACCGTGCTGGCCTCGGCCGGGCTGCTGACGCAGTTCGGGCTGCAGGCCTTCGTCAACATGGCCTCCACGCTGCATCTCATTCCGACCAAGGGCATGACGCTGCCCCTCGTCAGCTATGGCGGCAGTTCGGTGCTGGCCATCGCGCTCGGCATGGGGATGCTGCTGTCGCTCACGCGACGGCGTCTGTCCCGTGCCGAGGAAGCGCGATGAGAGGCCCGGCCGTGCGCCCCATCGTCATCGCCGCCGGCGGCACCGGCGGGCATCTTTTCCCCGCCGAGGCACTCGCGGCGGAGCTGATCGCGCGCGGCGAGCGCATCGCGCTGATGACCGATGCGCGCAGCGCGGCTTACGAGAGCCCCGCCTTCGCCAATGCCGAGCGCTTCGTGCTGCGCGGTGCGGGGCTGGCCGGGCGCGGCCTGAAGCGGTCCATCGCCGGCGCCTTCGCGCTGGCCGCCGGCACGCTGACCGCGCGGCGGCTGCTGGTGCGGCTCGATGCCTCGGCGGTGATCGGCTTTGGCGGATACCCCGCCGTGCCGCCGCTCCTCGCCGCGCGCCTGCTGCCGGCGGCGACGTGCCCGGCCACCGCGCTGCATGAGCAGAATGCGGTGCTCGGCCGCGCCAACCGCTTCCTGGCGCGCGGTGTCGATCTGCTGGCGCTTTCGGTACCCGAAACGGCACGCGTGCCGAGCGGCGCGCAGGTGGAGCTGGTCGGCAATCCGGTGCGCCCGGCGCTGGCTGCTCTCGCCGGCCAGGGCTACGTGGCGCCGACCGCCGAGGGCGTCGTGCGGCTGCTGGTGCTGGGCGGCAGCCTTGGCGCGCGGGTCTTCGCCGATGTGGTGCCCCCGGCCGTCGCCTTGCTGCCCGAAGCGCTGCGCCAGCGCCTGGTGGTGACGCAGCAGACGCGCGCCGAGGATCTGCCGCGCGTCGAGACCGCCTACCGCGAGGCCGGCGTGCCCGCCGACCTCTCGCCCTTCTTCGGCGACATGGCGACGCGACTTTCCTTGGCGCATCTGGTGATCGCGCGCGCCGGCGCCTCGACCGTGGCGGAGCTCGGCTGCGCCGGACGGCCGGCGATCCTGGTGCCCTTGCCGAGCGCGATCGACGACCACCAGACCGGCAATGCCCGCGCCTCCGACGTCTCGGGCGCCGCCTGGCTGATGCCGCAGCCGGCCTTCACGCCGGAGGCGCTGGCGAAGCACCTGGCCACCATCCTCGGCAATCCGCCGGTGCTCGCACGCGCGGCGGCGGCGGCGGCGCAGCTGGGGCGGCCCGATGCGGCGCGCCGTCTCGCGGACCTTGTGCAAACCCTCGTCGCGCGCGCCCCCGTGCAGGAGCTTCGCTGATGCGCGCGCTGCCACTTTCGATCGGGCCCATCCATTTCGTCGGCATCGGCGGCATCGGCATGTCCGGCATCGCCGAGGTGCTGCACAATCTCGGCTACAGCGTGCAGGGCAGCGATATCGCCGAGGGCGGCAACGTGACGCGGCTGCGCGCGGCGGGCATCCCGGTGATGATCGGGCACGACGCCGCCAATCTCGGCGCGGCGCAGGTGGTGGTGACCTCGACCGCCGTGAAGCGTGACAATCCCGAGGTGCAGGCAGCACGCACGCGGCTCATTCCCGTGGTGCGGCGCGCTGAAATGCTGGCCGAGCTGATGCGCCTGAAATGGGCCGTCGCCATCGGCGGCACGCATGGCAAGACCACCACGACCAGCCTCGTCGCTTGCGTGCTGGAAGCCGCGAAGCTCGACCCCACCGTGATCAATGGCGGCATCATCAACGCCTACGGCACCAACGCGCGACTCGGCGCTGGCGACTGGATGGTGGTGGAAGCCGATGAGAGCGATGGCAGCTTCCTCAAGCTGCCCGCCGTCTGCGCCGTGGTCACCAACATGGACCCAGAGCACCTGGATCATTGGGGCACGGCCGAGGCGATGAAGGAGGGCTACGCCCAATTCGTCGGCAACATTCCCTTCTACGGCTTCGCCGTGCTCTGCGCCGACCATCACGAGGTGCAGGCGATGATCCCACGCCTGTCGGACCGCCGCATCATCACCTATGGCTTCTCGCCCCAGGCCGATGTGCGCGCCGAGAAGCTGATCATGGACCGCATGGGTGCCACCTTCGAAGTCGCGGTGCGCGACCGCGCCACGGGACGCAGCCGCACGCTCAAGCCGATGCGCCTGCCGATGCTTGGCCAGCACAATGTGCAGAACGCGCTCGCGGCGATCGCCATCGGCATCGAGATGGACATCGACGAGAACACCATCCGCACCGCGCTGATGGGGTTCAAAGGCGTCAAGCGGCGTTTCACCCGCACTGGCGATGCCGGCGGCATCACGGTGATCGACGATTACGGCCACCACCCGGTGGAAATCGCCGCTGTGCTGAAGGCAACGCGCCAGGCCGGCGCGCGCGACGTGGTGGCCGTGGTGCAGCCGCACCGCTACTCGCGCCTCGCCTCGCTGTTCGAGGATTTTTGTACGTGCATGAACGACGCAGGCACGGTGATCGTGGCTGACGTCTACGCTGCCGGCGAGGCACCGATGCCGGGCTATGATCGCGATGCGCTGGTCGAGGGGCTGCGCGCGCGCGGCCATCGCTCGGTGGTGCCGCTGCCAGGGCCCGACAGCCTCGCCGAGATGGTGAACGCCATCGCAAAATCCGGCGACTACGTGGTGTGCCTCGGCGCCGGCACCATCACGAACTGGGCGCATGCCCTGCCCGAGCAGCTCCTCGCGCTGCAATCGCGCACGCGGCCGCGCCCGCCCGTGGGCGCGTTGGGGACCGGCGCGTTGGGGGCGAGCAAGTGAGGCCGGGCATGGAAGCGCACGCCACGCTGCCGCCGCTGCGCGGGCGCGTACAACGCGACGCGCCGCTCGCGCCCTTCACCTGGCTGCGCGTCGGCGGTCCGGCCGAGATTCTGGTGCGGCCGGCGGATGTGGACGACCTTCTCCTGCTGCTGCGTGACCTGCCGGGCAGCGTGCCACTCACCATCATCGGCGCGGCGTCGAACCTCATCATCCGCGATGGCGGCGTGCGCGGCGTGGTGCTGCGCCTCGCCGGGCGCTGCTTCGGCGAGGTGGTGGTGGAGCGCGATGGCATCGTCGCCGGCGCCGCCGCGCTCGATGCGACGGTGGCCGAATACGCGGCGGGCGCAGGCCTCGCGGGGCTCGAATTCCTCTCGGGCATTCCGGGCGCCATCGGCGGGGCGGTCGCGATGAATGCCGGCGCCTATGGGCGCGAGGTGCGCGATTGCCTCGACTGGGCCGAGGTGGCAACGCCCACGGGGCTGCTGCGCCTGTCGGCCGAGGCATGCCGCTTCGCCTATCGCCATGCCGAATTGCCTGCGCGGGGCGTGGTCGTGCGTGCGCGGTTTCACGCCCAGCCTGGGGATACCACTGCCATCGCCGTGCGCATGGCCGAGATCAAGGCGGCGCGCGAGGCGACGCAGCCCGTGCGCGCGCGCACCGGTGGCTCCACCTTCAAGAACCCGCCGGGCCACAAGGCCTGGGCATTGATCGACGCCGCAGGCTGCCGTGGCTTGGCGCGCGGCGCCGCGCAGTTCTCGCAACTGCACGCGAACTTCCTGCTCAACACGGGCGGTGCCACCGCAGCGGAACTCGAAGGGCTCGGCGAGGAGGTGCGCGCCCGCGTGCTGGCGCAGAGCGGCGTGGCTCTGGAATGGGAAATCAAGCGCATCGGGGAGGTTGCCCCATGATGCATGTCGCCGTTCTGCAGGGCGGGGTTTCCACCGAGCGCGAGGTCAGCATCGCCACCGGGGCGCAGGTCGTGGTGGCGTTGCGCGCCGCCGGCTTCACCGTGACGCCGATCGAGGTGACGCGTGACCTCGGCGCCGTGATCGCGGCCTTGCAGGTGGCCGCGCCCGATGTGGTGTTCAACGCGCTGCATGGCCGCTTCGGCGAGGATGGTTGCATCCAGGGCGTGCTCGACTGGATGGGCCTGCCCTACACGCATTCGGGCGTGCGCGCCTCCTCCCTCGCCATGGACAAGGAGGCCGCCAAGGCCGCCTTCGCCGCGGCCGGCTTGCCTGTCGCCGCGAGCCGCGTGGTCAGCCCCGAGGAGCTGGAAGCCGCGGACCCGCTGCCGCGCCCCTACGTCGTGAAGCCGGTCAATGAGGGAAGCTCGGTCGGTGTCGAAATTCTCCGGGCCGGCGACAATCGCCGCGCCGAGATTGCGCGCGCCTGGCGCTTCGATCGCCGCATCATGACGGAGGCCTTCATCCCCGGACGCGAATTGACCGTCGCCGTGATGGGCGACCGCGCGCTGGAGGTCACCGAGATCGACACCGGCAACATCTTCTACGACTACGACGCGAAATATGCCGCTGGCGGCAGCCGCCACACGCTGCCCGCGCCGGTGCACCCCGCGGTGCGCGAACAGGCGATGGCGATCGCGCTCAGCGCGCATCGCGCCCTGGGGTGCCGCGGCGTCTCGCGCGCTGATCTACGCTACGACGACACGGCGGGCGAGCCCGGGCAGCTGTTCCTGCTCGAGGTCAACACCCAGCCGGGCATGACGCGCACCTCCCTGGTGCCTGAGCAGGCCGCGCATCTGGGCATCGGCTTCCCCGAGCTTTGCGCCTGGATGGTGCGGGAGGCGCGGCATGGCCCGTAGTCCCGTGAGCAGCGCCGGCGCGCGCCCTCGGCGTGAGCCGGATCGGCCGAGCGGGTTGCGCCTGTGGATCAAGCGCCGTCGCGGGCTGGTGAAGCCCGCGATGCTCGGCCTGCTCGCGTGCGGCGCATTCGGCGCCCTTGCCCTGGGTTTCTACGCCGCGGACCCCGCCGGGCGGGCGCGCAACCTGGTGGAGAGCGCCGCCGAAATCGGTGCGCACTTCGGCCTCGAAGTGCGTGAAGTGGTGGTCGAGGGCCGCCGCAACACGCCGCAGGATCTGATGCGCGCCGCAATCGGCGTGCAGCGTGGCGACCCGATGCTCGGCTTCTCGCCGGAGGAGGCGCGCGCGCGGCTCGAGACCATCGCCTGGGTGGAGCAGGCGCATGTCGAACGCCGCCTGCCGGGAACGATTTTCATTCGGCTTACGGAACGCACGCCTTTTGCGATCTGGCAGCATCAGGGCCGCTTCGCCGTGGTGGATCGCGAAGGCCGCGTGGTCGCCACCGAAACGCTCGACGCCTTCGGCCCGCTGCCGCTGATCGTTGGCACGGGAGCCGAGAAACACGCCGCCGCGCTGCATGATCTGCTGCTCGCCCACCGCAACATTTTCGAGCGCACCCAGGCGCTGGTTCGGGTGGGTGAGCGGCGGTGGAATCTGCGACTGCACAACGGCACCGACGTGCTGCTGCCGGAAGGCCAGGAAGCCCCGGCGCTGAACCGGCTGGCGGAGTTGCAGGCGCGGCACGCGCTGCTCGACCGGCCGCTCGTCGCCGTGGACATGCGCCTGCCGGACCGGCTGGTGCTGCGCCAGCCGCCGGCGCCCGAACCCACGGCCACGCCCGCGCGCCGGCCTGCCGGGAACCCACAGGGGAACCCGCGCGGATGAACGCCCTGTCGCGCCTTCCCGCCTTGATCGACCCGCCGCCGGAACGGCGCCGCCGCGGCGCGCGCAGCGGACCCTTCGGCGTGCTCGACATCGGCACCACCAAGGTGGTCTGCCTGATCGCGCGCATCGAGGGCGATGGCGAACCCCGCGTGCTCGGCTTCGGCTGGCAGCGTGGGCGCGGCGTGAAGGGCGGTTCGATCATCGACCTCGTGGAGGCCGAGCGCGCCATCCGCGCCGCCGTCGGCCAGGCCGAGGAGATGAGCGACACCAAGCTCTCCGGCCTGATCGTGAACCTCTCCTGCGGTCAGCCGGAATCGCGGCTGCTCAACCTGCAATGGCCGATCGGCGGCCGCGCCGTGACGGATGCCGATCTGCGCGGCATCCTGATGGAGGCACGCCGCCGCGGCACCGATGACGGGCGCGAGACGGTGCATGGCGCGCCGGTCTCCTTCACCGTCGATGCCACACCCGGCGTCGATGATCCGCGCGGCATGGTGTGCGACACATTGGGTGCCCGCGTGCATCTGGTGGATGCCTCGCAAGCGGCGCTGCGCAACCTCGGCGCCTGCCTGATGCGCTGCGACCTCGACGTGGATGAGCTGGTCTCGGCGCCCTATGCCGCCGCACTCGCGACGCTGGTCGAGGATGAAAAGCGCATCGGCGCCACCGTCATCGACATGGGCGGCGGCACGACCTCCATGGCCGTGTTCGGCGAGGGGCATCTGATCCATACCGCACAGATCCCGGTGGGCGGCTGGCAGGTGACGAACGATCTGGCGCGCGTGCTCTCCACGCCGATCAACCATGCCGAGCGGCTCAAGACGCTGCATGGCGGCGCCATGGCCTCGGCCGATGACGACCGCGAGATGCTGCCCGTACCGCTGGTCGGCGAGGATGAGGACCACATCGCCCGCGTGCCGCGCGCGATGATCGTCAACATCATCCGCCCGCGGCTCGAGGAAACCTTCGAGCTGGTGCGCGAACGCCTGGAGCAGGCCGGCGTGGCGCGCGAATCCGGCACCCGCGTGGTGCTCACCGGCGGCGCGAGCCAGATGATCGGCGCGCGCGAACTCGCCGCCCGCGTGTTCGACCGGCAGGTGCGAATCGGCCGTCCGCGCAGCGTGCGCGGCCTGCCCGAGACCGCCGGTGGCCCGCCCTTCGCCGGCGCCATCGGGTTGCTCGCCTGGGGTGCCGGCGAAGGCCGGCCCCTGATCGACATCGCCCCGGGTGCCGACCGCCCGCAGGGCGCGCTGCGTCGCCTGTTCGACTGGCTGAAGGTGCGGCTGTGACCGCACCCCGGCCGTTTTCTTCCTCCCCCCTCGTCGCCGCCCAGGCGACGCACTGAAACCTCCAGGAAAGGCCCCCCGACGATGACCCTGAACCTGACCATCCCCTCGCACCAGCATACGGATTTCAGCCCGCGCATCACGGTCGTGGGTGTCGGCGGCGGCGGCACCAATGCCGTGAACAACATGGTCTCCATGGGCCTCGACGGGGTCGAGTTCCTGGTGGCCAACACCGATGCGCAGTCGCTCGTGCACAGCAAGGCCGACCGCCGCGTGCAGCTCGGCCCGCATTTGACCCAGGGCCTCGGCGCCGGCGCCAAGCCCGAAATCGGCCGTGCGGCCGCGGAGGAAGCGACCGAGGAACTGGCGCGTCATCTCGATGGCTGCCACATGATCTTCGTCACCGCCGGCATGGGCGGCGGCACTGGCACGGGGGCCGCGCCGGTGATCGCCCGGATGGCGCGCGAGCGCGGCATCCTCACCGTCGGCGTCGTCACCAAGCCCTTCGACTTCGAAGGCCCGAAGCGCCGCAAGAGCGCCGATGCCGGAATCGAGGAATTGCAGCAGTTCGTCGACACGCTGATCGTCATCCCGAACCAGAACCTGTTCCGTTTGGCGAATGAAAAGACGACCTTCGCCGATGCCTTCAAGATGGCCGACAACGTGCTTTACATGGGCGTGCGCGGCGTGACGGATCTGATGGTCAATCCCGGCCTCGTGAACCTCGACTTCGCCGATATCCGCACGGTGATGGCGGAGATGGGCAAGGCGATGATGGGCACCGGCGAGGCCGAGGGCGAGGACCGCGCCGTGAAGGCCTCCGAGGCCGCGATCAACAACCCGCTGCTGGAGGATACCTCCATGCGCGGCGCACGTGGCGTGCTGATCAACATCACCGGCGGCTACGACATGACGCTGTTCGAGGTGGACGAGGCCGCAAATCGCATCCGCAAGGAAGTGGACGAGGAAGCGAACATCATCTTCGGCTCCTCGATCGACGAGAACATGAACGGGCGCATTCGCGTCTCGGTCGTCGCCACGGGTATCGATGCGCGTGAAGCGCGGGAGACGCAGCCGGTGAGACTGGTGGCCAATGGCGGCCCGGTGCAGGCGGTCTCCAACACCGCCGTCCCGTCCTCGGCCCCGGCGCCGCGAGGCCCGGCGGGCTTCACGCCGCGGGTCGCCGCGGGCGGCGCGCAGTATGTTCCCGCAGGCGGCGGCCCAGCGGTCGCGATGCGACCAGCACAGGCTTTTGGCGCGCCCGCGCTGCCCGCCCAGCATGCGCCGTTGGAAATGCCACCGGTCGTCGAGCAGGTGATGCACGCGCCCGAGCCCGCGCTGCGAGCGCCGGCCGCAACCCGGCAGCCGACGCCGGCGGCCCCGCAGCCCAGCGGCGGCTTCCGCAACATGTTCCGCCAGGCCACCGGCCTGATGCGACGGGATGTACCGGAGGCGCCTGTGCAGGCCGCGCCGGTGCGCAGCGAGCCGACCACCACGTTGCCGGCCGCTCAGCGTCCGCAACCGCAGGATGAGATGGGGCTCGAAATTCCCACCTTCCTGCGCCGTCAATCGAATTGAGGCAAAAAAAGGGCTTGTTTGCAGTGCAACAATTATTCTGATTCAAATACTTGCACTGTAATGTCGCGAAACAAGGCTTGAATGGCATCCCGGAGGTTCGCGTGGCAAGAACCTTTCGGGCGTAGTGCTTTCAGCGTCCGTTTTGGCCAAGCTTCAGGCCTATTTCGGAGGGTGCGTGAGGCTCGGTGCCGCAGTGCGGCCACGAGTTTCACACACGATCAGGGGCTGAGAACAGGCATGGACGGTTTTCTTCCGATGGATCGGGCCAGGCGCAAGACGCTGAAAAGCGCCATCGGCTGCGTCGGCGTGGGTCTCCACAGCGGGCGCCGCGTGGCGCTGACGTTGCGCCCGGCCACCATCGGCACCGGCATCGTCTTCCGCCGTACCGACCTCGGCATCGACATTCCCGCCCGCTTCGACCGGGTGCTCGATACCCGCCTCTGCACCGCGCTGGTCGCCGAGGGCGCGCCCGAAGCGCGCATTGGCACGGTCGAGCATGTGATGGCCGCACTCGCCGGCACCGGCGTGACCGACGCGATCGTCGAGCTCGACGGCGCCGAGGTGCCCATCCTCGATGGTTCCGCCGCCCCCTTCGTCTTCCTCCTCGATTGCGCCGGCACCACGACCCACAGCATCGCCGCCCCGGTGATCGAGGTGATGAAGCTTATCCGTGTCGAAGACAAGGAAGCCTTCGTCGAACTGCACCCCACCGCGCTGCCCGGCTTGGAGGTCAGCCTCGGCATCGAGTTCGGCGCCACCGCCATCGGCAGCCAGTCGCTCGCCATGCGCATCACGCCGGCGAGCTTCCGCGCCGGCCTCGCCGATGCCCGCACCTTCGCCCTGGCCGAGGAGATCGCACGGCTGCGCGCCGCCGGTCTCGCGCAGGGCGGCAGCCTCGCGAATGCCGTGGTCGTCGATGGCCCGATGGTGATCAACCCGGGCGGGCTGCGCCGGCCGGACGAGTTTGTGCGGCACAAGATGCTCGACGTGGTGGGCGATCTCGCTTTGGCCGGTGCCGCGCTTTCGGCCAAGTTCGTTGGCCATCGCTCAGGCCATGCGCTGAACAACCGCCTGCTGCGCGCGCTGTTCGCCGACCGCAGGGCCTGGCGCCTGGTGGAGGGTGAGGCACAGCGCGATGGCGCCACCATCCGCCTGCCCGCCGCCGCTGCCCCCGCGATGGCGTGACCTGTACGCTCGCGTAACTGGGTGCCGCGGCCTTGCCCGGCCCATGGCACGACGTGGTATAAGGCCTCCCATGCGCGACCGGCCCCGGCTTTCCCGATTGACCCTGCCCCTCCTTGCCCTGCTGCTGCCGCTGGCAGCCTGCTCGGGCCCCAGCGCCTGGGATGGGCGGAGCACCTCGCTCGGCGCCACGCGGAATGCGTCAGGGCAGGATACCTCCGCCGAGGGCCTGTTTGCCGCGGGGATGGAGGCGCTGAACAAGGAAGAGTTCACCCGCGCCGGACAGCTGTTCGACACGGTGGAACGTGAGCACCCCTATTCCAGCTTCTCGGCCAACGCGAAGCTGATGTCGGCCTACGCCGACTACTCGCGCAACCGCTACACCGAAGCACTCGGCGCGCTGGATCGCTTCATCCAGCTGCATCCCGCGCATCGCGACATCGCCTATGCCTACTACCTGCGCGCCCTATCGATGTATGAGCAGATCAATGACACGCAGCGTGACCAGCGCACCACCGAGCAAGCCATGGCGGCGCTGCAGGATGTGGTGAACCGCTTCCCGGGCTCGCCCTACGCGCGCGATGCGCGGCTGAAGATGGACCTCGCGCGCGACCACCTCGCCGGGCATGAGATGCAGATCGGGCGCTTCTACCAGAACCGGCGGCTCTACACCGCCGCCATCGGCCGCTTCCGCCGCGTGCTGGAGGACTACCAGACCACCAACCACGTGCCCGAGGCGCTGCATCGCTTGACGGAGATCTTCCTGACGCTCGGCCTGACGGATGAGGCGCGGCGCACGGCCTCCGTCCTCGGCCACAACTACCCGGGCAGTCCCTGGTACCAGGACAGCTACGCCCTTTTGGTGGACGGCGCGCAGCCCTTCGAACCGCAACGGCGCAGCTTGGTTCAACGTACCGTCGGCCTGGTGTTCTGACCGGCCGGGGCCGCACCACCCCGTGCTGACCTCGCTCGCGATCCGTGACGTGGTATTGATCGAGCGGCTGGACCTCGGCTTCGGCCCTGGCCTCACCGTTCTCACCGGCGAGACTGGCGCAGGCAAATCCATCCTGCTCGACAGCCTGGGCCTCGCACTCGGCGCGCGGGCCGAGTCCGGGCTGGTGCGCAGTGGCCAGCCGCAGGCGAGCGTCGCCGCCGCCTTCCTGCCGCCCGATACCCATCCCGCGCGCGCCATCCTCGCCGAACAGGGCATCGAGGCTGAGGATGAGGTGGTGCTGCGCCGCGTCGTCACGGCCGATGGCCGCTCCCGCGCCTTCGTCAACGACCAGCCGGTGGGGCTCGCGCTTCTGCGCCGGCTCGGCGCGCTGCTGGTCGAGGTGCAGGGCCAGCATGACCAGGTGGGCCTCGCCGACCCGGCCGGCCATGCCGCGCTGCTCGATGCGGCCGGCGCGCTCGACAAGCCGCGCGGGGGCGTGGGCGAGGCGTTTCGGGCCTGGCGCGAGGCGGCACGCGCCCTGGCCACGGCGCGCGAGGAGATCGCCGCCGCCCAGCGCGACGAGGAATTCCTGCGCCACGCCGTCGGCGAGTTGAATGATCTTGCCCCCGTGGACGGCGAGGAGGATGGCCTCGCCGCCGAGCGGCAGCGCCTGCAACAAGGCGAGCGGCGCAACGAGGCGATTGCCGAGGCGCTGGCCTCGCTCAACCCGCGTGACCGCCGCAGCGCCAATCCCGGCACCGCGCTACGCCATGCGAGCCGCGCCCTGGAACGCCTGCCGGCACCCCAGGCCGAGGCCGAACCGGCGCTCGAGGCGCTCGGCCGCGCGCTCGATGCCATGGCCGAGGCCGAGACGCTGCTGGAACGCCTCGCTCATGAAGGAGGGCCGGATCCGCGCCGGCTGGAGCAGGTGGAAGAACGCCTGTTTGCGCTGCGCGCTGCCGCGCGCAAGCATCTTGTGCCGGTAGTGGAACTGCCCGCCTTCCTCGAAGCGCTGAAGGCCCGCCTCGCCGCGCTCGATGCCGGCACCGGCCAGGTGGTGGCGGCCGAACGCCGCGCCGCCGAAACGCGCGCCGCCTATCTCGACGCTGCCACCCGGCTCACCGAGCAGCGCCACGCCGCCGCGGAGAAGCTGGAACGCTCCGTGGCGCGTGAATTGCCGCCGCTGAAGCTCGACCGCGCAAGGCTGGTGGTGGAGGTCGCGGCCCGGGCCGAGGCCGCCTGGGGGCCGGAGGGTGTGGACCGCGTCACCTTCCTCGTTTCCACCAACCCTGGCCAGACGCCAGGTGCGCTCGACAAGATCGCCTCGGGTGGCGAGCTCTCACGCCTGATGCTGGCGCTGAAGGTGGTGCTGGCGCGCGGCTCGCCGGTACCGACGCTGGTCTTCGACGAGGTCGATAGCGGCATCGGCGGTGCTACCGCGGCGGCGGTGGGGGAACGTCTGGCGCGCGTCGCGGAACGGGTGCAGGTGCTGGTGGTGACGCATTCGCCGCAGGTCGCCGCGCGCGGGGCGAAGCATCTCTCGGTCTCGAAACAGGTGAAGGCCGGCCGCGCCGAGACGCGCGTGACGCCACTCGACGCCCCCGCCCGGCGCGAGGAGCTGGCGCGCATGCTGGCCGGGGAGCGCGTGACCGATGCGGCCCGCGCGGCGGCCGACAGCCTGCTGGAGGGGGGGCTGCTGTGACGTCGCGCGCCCGCGCCCCCGAGGCGCTGAACGAGGCAGAGGCCGCCGCGGAACTGGCCGCCCTCGCCGCCGAGATCGCACAGCACGACGCGCTGTATCACCAGCAGGATGCGCCCGAGATCAGCGATGCGGACTACGATGTGTTGGTCCGCCGCAATCGTGCGATCGAGGCGCGTTTCCCGAACCTGGTGCGCGAGGACAGCCCGAGCCGGCGTGTCGGCGCCGAAACGGCGGAGGGCTTCGCCAAGCTGCGGCATGGCGTGCCGATGCTCTCGCTCGACAACGCCTTCGCCGATCAGGATTTCCTCGATTTCTGCGCCTCCATCCGCCGCTTCCTGAAGCTCGCCCCGGCCGACACGCTGGCCTTCGTGGGCGAGCCGAAGATCGATGGGCTCTCCGTCAACCTCACCTATGAGGGGGGCCGATTCCGGCACGGCGCGACGCGCGGCGACGGCATGGAAGGCGAGGACATCACCGCCAACCTGCTCACCCTCGCCGACCTGCCGCGGACGCTGAGCGCGCCCTTCCCCGCGCGCGTCGAAATCCGCGGCGAGGTGTTCTGCGAGAAGCAGGATTTTCTCGCCTTTCGTGCGCAGCAGCAGCGTGCCGCGGCGGAGCGCGAGGAACGCCGCACGCGGGGCGAGCGCGTCGGCCCCGCCATCACCATCCCGGTCAATCCGCGCAACTTCGCCGCCGGCTCGCTGCGCCAGCTCAACCCGGAGATCACCGCGCAGCGACCGCTCAAGCTGTTCGCCTACGCGATGGGTGAGGCGAGCGAAGCCCCGGCCGAGACGCATGCCGGCTGGCTCGAACGGCTGCGCGCCTGGGATTTTCGCGTGAACCCGGTCTCCGAGACCCTCGCCGACGAGGCCGCCGCGTTGGAATTCCAGACCCGCATGACGGCTGCGCGCGCCGCACTCGGCTACGACATCGACGGCGTGGTCTACAAGCTCGACCGGCTCGACTGGCAGCGGCGGTTGGGCTTCGTGGGGCGCGCGCCGCGCTGGGCGATCGCTTGGAAATTCCCCGCCGAGCGCGCCACCACGAAGCTGCTCGACATCGAGATTCAGGTCGGCCGCACCGGCGCCCTCACCCCGCGCGCGGTGATGCAGCCGGTCGGCGTGGGCGGCGTGATGGTGACCCATGCCAGCCTGCACAATGAGGACGAGATCGCGCGCAAGGATGTGCGGATCGGCGACACGGTGATCCTGCAACGCGCCGGCGACGTGATTCCGCAGATCGTCGGCATCGTGCCGGAATTGCGCCCGGCCGAGGCCGCGCCCTTCATCTTCCCCGACACCTGCCCCGCCTGCGGCAGCCACGCCGTGCGCGCCAATGGCGAGGTGGTGAAGCGCTGCACCGGCGGGCTGATCTGCCCCGCGCAGACCGTGGAGCGCCTGATCCATTTCGCCCGCCGCAACGCCATGGATATCGAGGGGCTGGGCGAGGAGAACGTGCAGAAGCTGTTCACCGAGGGGCTGGTGAAAAGCCCAGCCGACATCTTCCGCCTCGCCCGCCACGTCGCGGCGCTGCGTGCTTGGGAGGGCTGGGGCGAAAAGAAGATCGCGAACCTGCTGGCCGGCATCGAGGCACGGCGTCGCGTGCCGTTGGAGCGCTTCATCTTCGCGCTCGGCATCCGCCGCATCGGCGAGGCCAACGCCAAGCTGCTGGCGCGGCACTATCATTCGTTCGAGGAGTGGCGCGCCAAGATGCTCGCCGCCACCACCATCGGCAGTGAAGCGCGGGAGGAGCTCGGCAGCATCCAGGGCATCGGCCCGGCCATCGCCACCGAGCTCGCGGAGTTCTTCGCAGAACCGCACAACCGCGACGCGCTGGCGGACCTGGCGCGGGAGGTGACGCCCGAGGATGCCGCCATCCTCGCCGCGGCCGACAGCGCCTTTGTCGGCAAGGTGATGGTGTTTACCGGCACGCTGGAGACCATGTCGCGCGACGAGGCGGAAGCGCAGGCGGAACGGCTCGGCGCGAAGGTGACGAAAAGCGTGTCGAAGAAGACCGATTTCGTGGTGATCGGCACGGATGCCGGCAGCAAGGCGAAGAAGGCGGCGGAGCTGGGGCTGCGGGTGCTGACCGAGGCCGAGTGGCGGGTGATGGCGGGGCTGGAGGGGGCGTCGCCCCCTCCAGACCTCCCCGACCAGGAGGCTTAGCGTCCTGGACCTCGATTCTGTTTAACGCCGCCGCCCCGTCAGCAGCACCGCGCCCAGCATCCCGCCCACCGCAACGACCACACCCGCAAGCTTCGCCACCCCCATCGGCTCTGCCAGCACCAGCGCTGCCAGCACCAGCGCCGCCACCGGCACCATGGCCGTCAGGCAGGCGGTGCGCGTGGCACCCATCAGCTCGCCCGCACGGGCATACAAGGTGGTGGCGATGGCCGAGGCGAGCACGCCCTGGGCAAAAGCCTGCCAAAGGCTCGCCTGCCAGGGCAG
>JBBSCP010000048.1:0-18041 GCA_038250135.1 Acetobacterales bacterium
CGATTCGAGGCCGAGCGCGGCCCCGCCGCCCAGGGAAGGGCGGCCGAACTGCCCTGGTTCGTGGCGCTGAGCGATGTCGGCGACACGACGCTGATCGACCGCCAAGCCTTCACCACGCGCCTGACCTTCCCGACCAACGTACCGCGACTCGTCGGGCCCGGCGCCACGGCGCGGGTCAGCCTGCCGCTGGCCGAGGGCGTGCGCGCGGTGGACTACGCCATCCGCATCAGCTTCCAGCTCACGCCCGAGCAATTGGCGCAGAATCGGGCGCGCGGGCCGCGCTGAGGCAATTTCGCGCCGGGCGTGCGGTTGCGCAGAGGTCGCGGCTGCGGCATATCGATCGTTCCCGCTGACACCGCGCGGGAGAGAGCGGGCGGCCTCCTCGGGGGCGAACCCGCCGCCGAAGGCGCAACCGGCCCCCGGAATCGCTCAGGCAAAAGGGCCGCGCGGAGAGGGACCTCTGGAAAGCCCGCACCCCGAACGGGGCGCGGCACCGAAGGAGAAAGGCGCCAGCGTCCGGAACACCGTTCCGCCACGTTTCGGCCGCTGAATCTCTCAGGTTCCGGGACAGAGGGGGGCCACGGAGACGTCCCGCGCCATTTCGGCGTGGGCGGGCCTTTGGGGGCACCGTGGCCGAGATTGTCAGCGACGAGCTATTGCTCGAAACACCCTTGGCGTCGCTGCACCGCAGCCTCGGCGCGCGCATGGTGCCCTTCGCGGGCTATGCCATGCCGGTGCAGTACGCGCCGGGTATCATGGCGGAGCACCTGCACACCCGCGCCGCCGCGGGGCTGTTCGATGTCTCCCACATGGGCCAAGCCGAACTGGTCGGGGAAGGTGCGGCGCGCGCGCTGGAGGCGCTGACGCCGGCCGACGTGCAGGGCCTCAAGCCCGGCCGGCAACGCTATGGCCTGATCATGACCGACTCGGGCGGCATCCTCGACGACTTCATGGTCGCGAACATGGGCGACCGGCTGTTCCTCGTGCTCAACGCGTCGCGCAAGCACCTGGATATCCCCGCCATCGAATCGGTGCTGCCCACCGGCGTCACGCTGCGGCCATTGCCGGACCGCGCGCTGATTGCGTTGCAGGGGCCGGGCGCCGTGCCGGCCATCGCCACGCTGGCACCGGGCATCGCGGCGCTGAGCTTCATGGGCGTGGGTGAATTCACCATTGCCGGCGTGCCGACCCTGGTTTCGCGCAGTGGCTACACGGGCGAGGATGGCGTGGAGATTTCAGTACCCGCCGATCAGGCCGAGAATCTCGGGAAAGCGTTGCTGGCGCTGCCGGGCGTGCAGCCGGCGGGGCTCGGCGCGCGCGATTCGCTGCGGCTGGAGGCGGGGCTGTGCCTGTATGGCAACGACCTGGACGAAAGCACCAGCCCGGTCGAGGCGAATCTGGTCTGGACCATCGGCAAGCGCCGCCGCACCGAGTGGAATTTTCGCGGCGCCGAGCGCGTGCGCGAGGAGCTCGACCATGGCCCGAAGCGCCTTCGCGTCGGCATCCAGCCCGAGGGGCGCCAGCCGGCGCGCGGCCATACACCGATCGAGGTGGATGGCACCGTGGTTGGCGAGATCACCTCGGGCGGCTTCGGCCCCTCGGCCCAGGCACCCGTCGCCATGGGCTATGTCGCCCGGTCTCAGGCCGCCGACGGCTCTGCGCTGTCCCTGATGGTACGCGGCAAGGCCCTGCCAGGTCGTGTCGTCCCTTTGCCCTTCATCCCCCACCGCTACGCCCGCTGAGGAGTGCCCCCGATGGCCGAACTGCGCTTCACAAAGGACCATGAGTGGGTGCGCCTCGAGGGCAGCACCGCCACCATCGGCATCACCGACCACGCGCAGAACGCGCTGGGCGACGTGGTGTTCGTCGATCTGCCGGAAGTCGGGCGCGAGGTGGCGGAGGCCGAGGCCTGCGCCGTCGTCGAGAGCGTGAAGGCGGCGTCGGACGTCTATGCGCCGGTCGCCGGCCGCATCGCCGCCGTGAACTCTTCGCTCGCCGATGATCCGGCGCTGATCAACAGCGCGCCGACCGCAGAGGGCTGGTTCTTCAGGATGGAGGGCGTCGATCCTGCGGCCGTCGCGGCCCTGATGGACGAAGCGGCCTATGTCGCCTTTGTGGAGACTCTCGCATGAGCGCGCTGCGTGAACTGACGGCACTGGAAGACAAGGGCGAATTCGCACGCCGCCATATCGGGCCTTCGGACTCCGAGATTGCCGCGATGCTTCAGGTGGTCGGCGCCGAGAGCCTGGAGGCGCTGACCGCGCGCACCGTGCCCGCCGCCATCCGCAGCGTCGCCGCCCTGCCGCTACCCCCCGCCGTGACCGAGGCCGAGGTGATCGCGGAGCTGCGCGGCCTCGCCGCCAAGAACCGCGCGGACATCAAGTCGCTGATCGGCATGGGCTATCACGGCACGCTCACGCCGCCGGTGATTCTCCGAAATATCTTCGAGAACCCAGGCTGGTACACGGCCTATACACCCTACCAGGCCGAGCTTGCCCAAGGGCGCCTCGAAGCCCTGCTGAATTTCCAGACGGTTGTGACGGACCTCACCGGCCTGCCCGTGGCCAATGCCTCGCTGCTCGATGAGGCGACCGCGGCGGCCGAAGCCGTCACGCTCGCGCATGCCGCGACTCGCGGTAAATCCGACACGCTGCTCATCGCGTCGGATTTGCACCCGCAGACCCGCGCGGTGGTGGTGGCCCGCGCCGAGCCGCTCGGGCTTGAGGTGATCGTCGCGCAGCCCTCCGAGATCATCGCGGTGGCGACAGCGAAGAAGCCATTTGCCCTGCTGCTGCAATACCCGGGCACGACCGGCGAAGTGCGCGACCTGACGCGCGAAATCGCGGCCGTGCATGGCGTGGGTGGCCTCGCCATCGTCGCCGCCGATCCGCTCTCGCTCGTGCTGCTGACGCCGCCGGGCGAGATGGGCGCGGATGTCGTGGTCGGCTCGACCCAGCGCTTCGGCGTGCCGATGGGCTATGGCGGGCCGCACGCCGCCTACATGGCGGTGAAGGACGCGCATAAGCGGCTGATGCCGGGGCGCCTGGTTGGCGTATCCATCGATGCCGCCGGGCAGCCCGCCATGCGGCTCGCGCTGCAAACGCGCGAACAGCACATAAGGCGCGAGAAGGCGACGTCGAACATCTGCACCGCGCAGGTGCTGCTCGCCGTGATGGCGAGCATGTACGCCGTGTGGCACGGCCCCGAAGGACTTGCCCGCATTGCGCGCCGTGTGGCCTTGCAGGCGCGGCTCCTCGCCGGTGCCGCGCTACGCGCCGGCTTCACGCTGGCGCATCGCGACTTCTTCGACACCATCGCGATCGAAGCGGGTGCGAAGCAGGAGGCACTGATCGGGGCCGGCCTCAAGCGCGGCTTCAACCTGGCCCGGCGCGAGGACGGCATCGTCGGCATCGCGCTCGATGAGACGGTGACGCGCGAGGACCTTCTGGCGCTCTGCGCCGCCATCGCCGAGGCCGCCGGCACCGTGGCCCTGCCGCTCGACCGGCTGGAGGCCGAGGGCGGCATCCCGAATTCGCTGGCGCGGGCGAGCGCCATCCTCAAGGCCGAGGTCTTCGCCGTGCATCACGCGGAACACGCGATGCTGCGCTACATGAAGAAGCTGGAAGACAAGGACATCGCGCTGAACCGCAGCATGATCCCGCTGGGCTCCTGCACGATGAAGCTGAACGCGACGGCGGAGATGATTCCCGTCACCTTCGCAGGCTTCGGTGCGATCCATCCCTTCGCGCCGATCGATCAGGCGATGGGCTACCTGGAGATGATCCGGCGGCTCGAAACCTGGCTGTGTGCCTGCACCGGCTTCGCCGCTGTTTCCTTGCAGCCCAATGCCGGGAGCGCAGGCGAGTATGCCGGGCTGCTCGCCATCCGCGGCTACCACCGCGCGCGCGGCGATATCGCCCGGGACATCTGTCTGATCCCGTCCTCCGCGCATGGCACCAACCCGGCGAGTGCGGTGATGGCGGGCATGAAGGTTGTCGTCGTCGGCTGCGACCGGGATGGCAACGTCGATCTCGACGATCTGCGCGCCAAGGTCGAGCAGCACGCCGAAAAGCTCGCCGCGCTGATGGTCACCTACCCCTCCACGCACGGCGTCTTCGAAGAAGCGATCCAGGAAATCTGCGCGCTGATCCATACGAAGGGCGGGCAGGTCTATATGGATGGCGCCAACATGAACGCGCAGGTCGGGCTCACCTCACCGGCCGCGATCGGCGCGGATGTGTGCCACCTCAATTTGCACAAGACCTTCTGCATCCCGCATGGCGGCGGCGGGCCCGGCGTGGGGCCGATCGGCGTTGCAGCGCACCTCGCGCCCTACCTGCCCTGTCACCCGATGCTGGCCGAGGCCGGTCCCGCCGCGACCTCGCATGGGCCGGTGAGCGCGGCGCCCTTCGGCAGCGCGTCCATCCTGCCGATCAGCTACGCCTATATCCGCATGATGGGGCCCGATGGTCTCAAGCGCGCCACCGAAGTGGCGATCCTCAACGCCAACTACATGGCCGCACGCCTGGCCGAGCATTACCCGGTGCTGTATCGCGGCAAGCAGGGCATGGTCGCGCATGAGTGCATCCTCGATTGCCGCGGCTTCCAACAGAATGGCGGCGCAAGCGTGGAGGACATCGCGAAGCGCTTGCAGGATTACGGCTTCCACGCACCGACCATGTCCTGGCCCGTCACCGGCACGCTGATGGTCGAGCCGACCGAGAGCGAAACGAAAGCCGAGATCGACCGCTTCATCGACGCCATGGTCAGCATCCGCGCCGAAATCCGCGCCATCGAGCAGGGCCGGATAGACCCGCGCGACAACCCGCTGAAGAACGCGCCGCATACCGCCGCCGAGGTGATGGCGAGCGAGTGGCCGCATGGCTACACGCGCGAACAGGCGGCCTTCCCGCTGCCCTACGTGGCGCGCCAGAAATATTGGCCGCCGGTGAAGCGCGTGGACAACGTGCATGGCGACCGCAACCTGGTCTGCACCTGCGCGCCGCTGGAGGCTTACGCGCAGGCGGCGGAGTAGCGGGCGTTACTCGGGCCGGATGTTCTGCTCGCGGATCAACCGGCCCCATTTCATCGTATCCTCGGCCAGAACGCGGCGCAGCGCCGCCGCGTCGCCTGTCTCGGCGGTAACGCCCTGCGCGGCCATGCGGGTGCGGATATCCGCATCCTCGGTCGTGGCGCGGAGCGCGGCGCCCAGCCTCGCCAGCACCGGCTCGGGCGTGCCGACGGGGGCGAACATGCCCTGCCAGAACACCGCGTCGAAACCAGGCAAAGTCTCGGCCACCGCAGGCACATCGGGCAGCAGCGGAAGCCGCGCGGCGGAGGAAACCGCGAGCGGATAGGTGGCGCCCTCCCGGATCACCGGAATCGCCTCCAACGCGGCAGCGAACATGGCCTGGATGCGTCCCGCGCGGAGATCGATCAGCGCCGGCGCGCCGCCGCGATAGGGGACGTGTACCACCTCGATACCGGCCTGCGCGCGGAACAGTTCCAGGCACAGATGGTTGACCGCGCCGGTGCCGGAGCTGCCGAAATTGATCAGCCCGGGGTTGGCGCGGGCGTAGGCGATGAAGTCCGCCGTGCTGCGTGCCGGCAGGCCAGGGTGCACATGCAGCACGAAGGCGCTGCGGTAGCCCATCCCGATCGGCACCAGCTCGCGCATCGGCTCGCGCGGGGTCAGGTTTGGTTGCAGCGCCGGATTGATGGCCAGCGAGGATGCCCCCATCAGCAGCGTGTAGCCATCCGGCCTGGCCTGCGCCACGGCGGTGGAAGCGATGGCGGTGGCGCCGCCAGCGCGATTCTCGACCACGATCGGCTGGCCGAGTTCGCGGGACATGCGCTGGGCGATGAGCCGTGTCATCACATCGGTCAACCCGCCCGGCGCGAAGCCGGTCAGAAGCGTGATGGGGCGGCTGGGCCAAGTCTCGGTCTGCGCTTGCGCGAGACCGGGGGCGGCGAGCATCAGGCCAAGCGCGGCGCGACGGTGCAGGGTCATTGGGGGTTTCCTCCTTGTTTGATTAAAACCTACAGCATGACCCTTGCGGCGGCGATATGCCGCATGCGGTTCCCCGGGCCATGGGCGTCAAGGTTTGCACCCGGCGATCGCCTGCGTGACGGCATCCGCCGCCCCGCTGACGGACAGCGCCACCTTCCTGCAATCCTATGTCATGCTGGGCACCGGCAATCACTGGGTCAACCGCCACACCGGCAGCATGGAGAAATACACCGCCGCGCAGAAATTCGTACATATCGATATCGAACCGGATCGGATCGGACGCATCTTCGAAAGTGCCAATGGCGGGATCGACCGGGCGCTCACCATCGTCTCCTGCGTGATGCCGGTGGCGGTGGCGCTGGAGCGGCTGGCGGTGGCCGACCCGACGACGACGACGGCGCTTAATCTTTCCGGCTCCAACACCGGCAACGAGCTCCTCGGCAACGCCGGCGCCAACGTGCTGCGCGGCCGTGGCGGCAACGATCAGCTTTACGGCTTCGCGGGCATTGATAGGCTGTTCGGCGGTACTGAAACGAACGTTTTCCGTGGCGGGGCCGGGCAGGACATCTTCCATTTCGAGGCGCCGCTCTCCGGCACTGGATCGGGCCTGCAGGTGGTGTTCGACTATGTCTCCGCCGACGACACGGTGTGGCTGCCGGTGTCGATCTACGGCGCCGCCGGCACGGCGGGCCCGCCGGCTGCGGCCGCCTTCGCTATCGGCACCGCGGCAACCACGGCGGCGCAACGCATTCTCTACGACGTGGCGGCAGGGAACCTGTTCCTCGATGCCGATGGCGTCGGCGCAGTGGCGCCGGCTCAACACGCCCTGGAAACCTTCGAGTCTTCGCCACGAAATCCGTTCGCGCCGGTCGTGGCGCGGCCGCGACGGGAGAACGGATATTGCTGTCGCCTCCAGCTGTGACTTGGCTCTGCCCTACCGCCCGAGCCACGCCTGCAGCCGCGCCGGCGCCTGGACCATCTGTTCCGGCGGGCCGCAATAGCTGAAGCGCAGGAAGCGCGCGCCGCGATCGCGGTCGAAATCGACGCCGGGAGTTGCGGCGATGTTGGCGCCCTCCAGCATCCGCGCGCAGAAATCAAGGCTGTCATTGGTCAGATGGCCGATGTCGCACCACAAATAGAAAGCGCCATCGGCCTCGGCGATACGGTCGAAGCCTGCCTCTGGCAGGCCCGCCAGCAGCGCGGCGCGGGCACGGGCATAGCCGGCCTTGTTGGCCTCAAGCTCGGGGGCGCAGTCGAAAGCGGCCTCGGCAGCGACCTGCGCCACATGCGGTGCGCTGATGAACAGGTTCTGCGCCAGGCACTCCACCGGGCGGATCAGATCGTCGGGCAGGACCAGCCAGCCGATGCGCCAGCCGGTCATGGAGAAGTACTTCGAGAAGCTGTTCACCACGATGGCGCTATCGGAGAAGGCGGCGGCGCTGCTCTCCGCCACGCTGCCGTAGCTGAGGCCGTGATAGATTTCGTCGGAGATGAGCCGCACGCCCTTGCTGTGGCACCATCGCGCGATGTCGCGCAGCGCCCGGGGCGTCAGCATCGTGCCGGCGGGGTTGCAGGGGCTGGCGACGATCAGGCCCGCGGGCAGCGGGTCCAGCTTCTCGAGCATCGCCAAGGTCGGTTGGAAGCGCGTGGACGCATCGCAGGGCAACAACTGCGGCACCATGCCGAGCGCCGTCAGGATATTCGCGTAGGGCGGGTAGAAGGGCGCGGCCATCGCCACGCGGTCGCCGACATCGAAGGCGGCGAGGAAGGCGAGCGGAAAGGCGCCAGAGGCCCCGACGGTCACCGCGATCCGCCCCGGCGACACCGCCGCGCCATATTTTTCGGCGTGATGCGCGGCGATGCGGGCGCGCAGCGAGGGCAGGCCGAACGCCTCCGTATAGCCCATCGGCGTGCCCGCCCGGAGCGCCCGAATCGCGGCCTCGGCGGCGCCGCGCGGGGCGCCGGTGCCGGGCTGGCCAACCTCCATGCGCAAGATGCCGGGTGCATCGGCCGGCAGGGTCGCGGCGCGCGCATTGGCGGCGGCGATCACGTCCATCACCAGGAAGGGCGGCGCCGTGGCCCCGCGTCCGACCTTGAGCATCAGCGATCCGCGGCGCCGACCGCGAGCCCCGCGCCGCGCGAATCGGTCGCGGCATCGCAGCCTGCCGCATTGCCCGGCAGGTAGCGCGGGCAGGAGATCACGGCGGCGCGGCCGGGCTCCGGTGCGGCCGCCGCCGCCGCCGTCGCATCCGCGCCATTCGCCAGCGCCAGCAGCGGCGCGGCCACGGCCATCGCCGCGCCATGCTGGCCGCTGCCGGCCACCGCCGCACGGAAGGCGCGCAAATTGGGATTGTGCGCGATCGCGGCCGAAAGCAGCGGCGGCTGCACCTGGCCGAGCCCCGGCGCGGCCGCCAGCAGCATCCCCGTGCCGGGCGCCACGCGTCCGGTGCCGAACAGGTTGTTCATCGTGAAGGTGCAGGCCACCGCCATCCCCTCCCGGTCGATGACGACAAGGCTGGTCGAGGCCGGCAGCATCGGCCAGGGGGCATCCGCCGGAGCCTCGGCCGAGAGCAGCGCCATCGGCTCGCCCCCACCCTGCCGCCAGGCGCGGGAAACAGCCACGCCACGCGCCATCGCCGCGGCCGGCGCGGCGCCGGCCTGCAGTGCCGCGAGGCTCGCCATCGCCGCCAGGCCGCCATCGGCCGGGGGTGGCAGGAAGCTCAGCTGGTCATTACCCGCCATCACCTGCAACGGCGCCAGCACCTGTGGCACGGCAGCGCGCAGCAGGGCCACGGAGAGCCCGCCGCCGGCCGGCACCGAGGCCTCCTCCAGCCGGCGCGCCAGCCCGCCCTGGTGCAGATCGCCCACGCCGGCCGTGCGCAGCGTGCCGATCGTGACGCCGAGCTCCGCCTGGGTCATTTGCGCCCCGATGCCGAGCGGCTGCCCGCTGGCGCCAGCGAAGATCGCGGCGGCGGCAGGGTCGGCCAGCAGCGGGCCGGCGACGGCGGCGATGTCGGTGGCGAGCGCGCGGCTGACCTCCACGCCGAGCCGTGCCGCCTGTTCGGCCGGCGCGATCACTTCCTCGAAAGGCCGGCGCCCGGCGCGGGCCTGCAGTGCGAACAGCCCGCGCGCCATCAGCGGCACGGCGGCCGGGCGGTCCGCACCCGGGGTAGCCTCGCGCGCCCCGGGGGCAAAGACCAGCGCCTCGGTTGCGTTGCGGCGCGGGTTGAAGATCAGGCAGGCGCCGCCGCCGCCAAGCCCGGCGCGCGAGGGCAGGGTGACGGCGAGAGTGAATCCCGCCGCGGCGGCCGCATCGGCGGCGCTGCCCCCGGCGGAGAGCATGTTGCGGGCCACCAGCGCGGCACGCGGTTCCTCCGCCACGGCGCCACCGAGGAAGCCGCGCACGAAGCCTTCCTGCCCGGCCTGGAGGGTGCCGCCGCCTGCGGCCGAGTCGAGGCCGCTACAGGCCGGCAGCAGCAGGGCGAGAAGTCCCAATGGAAGGAGCGGCTTCGGAAGGAGAGGCTTCGCCATCGGGCGCAAATCGTCTAGCGTGCACGGCATGCCGCGTCGTCCTTTAACCGACATCCGGGCTTTCCTGTCCGCGCTGCTCGTCATGCTGGTCGTCCTCGCCGCCCTGGTCCCTGGCCTGGCCGCGGCGCAGGCCGCGCCACAACGCATCGTCACCATCCGGGATGCCGAGACGGAAAATCTGATCCGCCGTCTCTCCCACCCCCTGTTTCGGACGGCCGGGGTGGATCCCGCATTGGTACGCGTCACGCTTATCCAGAACCGGGCCATAAACGCCTTCGTGACCACCGGCAACCGCATGTTCATCCATTCCGGGCTGATCCAGCACTCCGCGACGGCGGGCGAACTCGCCGGCGTCCTGGCGCATGAGACCGGGCACATCGCCGGCGGCCACCTTGCGCGCATGCCCGACGAGATGCGCGCCGCCATGCTGCGCAGCATTGCCGCGACGCTGCTCGGCGGCGCTGCCGCCGCGGCCAGCGGCCAGTCCGGCGCGCTCGCGGCCGGCATGCTGGGCGGGCAGGTGATGGCGATGGGCGAGTTCTACGCCTTCACCCGCGCGCAGGAGCAATCGGCGGACCAGGCCGCGGTGGGCTATCTCGACCGGCTCGGCTGGTCCTCGCGCGGCATGGAACGACTGCTGGAGCGGCTGCTGGAGCAGGAATTGCTCGCGGTCGGCCGGCAGGACCCTTATTTCCGCACCCATCCCTTGTCGCGAGACCGGCTGGATTTCGTGCGGGAGCATCTGGCGCGCTCCGGTTACACCAACGCACCCCTGCCGGCCGCGCTCGAGGCCGGCTTCGCCATGGTGCGCGCCAAGCTGCACGGCTTCATCGAGGCCTCGGCCCTGACGCTGCGCCGCTACCCGGAGAGCGACACCTCCGACCCCGCCACCTATGCCCGCGCGATCGCGCAGTTCCGTTCCGGGCGCATCGCCGAGGCGCTGGCCATCCTGGAACCGATGCTGCGGGCGTCCCCCAACACCGCCTGGCTGCACGAGCTGAAGGGCCAGATGCTTTTCGAGGGCGGCCGCCCTGCCGAGGCGCTGCGCCCCTACGCCACCGCCGCGCGGCTGTCGCCGGAGGAAGGCTTGATCCGGCTCAGCCATGCCCGCGTGTTGATCGAGCTCGGCCAACCCGCGCAGCTGCGCCAGGCGCTGGCGGAGCTGGATGCGGCGCTGCGGACGGAGCGCGAAAGCCCCTTCGTCTGGCGCCAGCGCGCCATCGCGCATGGCCGACTGAACGAGATGCCGCTCGCCGACCTCGCCTTGGCGGAGGAAGCGCTGCTGCTCGGCGATCCGCGCTCGGCCAGCGTGCTGGCGGCGCGGGCCGAGACGGCGCTGCCGCCAGGGGTGAACCGGATGCGCGCGCAGGATCTGCGCAACGCCGCCGCGCCTGAGAACCTGCCGCCCCGGCGCGGCCGATGAGAAGATCAGGACAGGATATGGTGATGCGCTGGATCATGGGGGCGCTGCTCGCGCTGGGCCTGACGACCGGGGCCTTGGCCCAGGCACCTGCGGGGCTGACCGCCGAGCAGCGCGCCGAGGTGTTGCAAATCCTCCGCCAGGCGCTGCGCGAGGACCCCTCAATCCTGCGTGATGCCCTGGCCGGCATGGAGGAGGCCGAGCGGCGCGACCGCACCGCGGCCCAGCGCGCCGCCCTGGCGCAGCAGCGCGAGGCGCTGTTCGGCGACGCCGCCGACCCGGTGAAGGGCAATCCGCGCGGCGACGTCACCATCGTCGAATTCTTCGATGCGCGCTGCGGCTTTTGCAAGCAGATGCACCCGGCGATGGAGGCGCTGCTGGCGCGCGACCGCAATGTGCGCGTGGTGATGAAGGATCTGCCGATCCTCGGCCCGCCCAGCGTCATGGCGTCTCGCGCCCTGCTCGCGGCGCAGCGCCAGGGCAAATACGCGGCGCTCTACGATGCGCTGATGACGCTGCGCGGCGAGGTGACCGAGCCGGTGCTGCGCCAGCAGGCCGAGCGCGCTGGCCTCGATTGGGCAAGGCTGCGCCGCGACATGGACGACCCGGCCATCCAGCGCCGCATCGATGCCAATCTGCGCCTGGCGCAGACGCTCGGCATCGAGGGCACGCCGGCTCTGGTGGTCGGCCAGACGCTCGTGCCCGGTGCCGTGGACCTGCCGGCCCTGGAACGGCTGGTGGCCGAGGCGCGCGCCGGGCGATAATCCTCCGTGCACTGCCCCCTTGGATTGCCCCCTTGGATTGCCGTGGCCTGCCCACCCGCTAAACTGCGCCGTAAGGGGAGCAGACCTGATGAGACCGGGCCATGACTCGGCCGGGATTCGGGCGCGACCGGTGGCCTTCAACACCGCCGGCGCGCGCCAAAATCCCGCGCCGATCGAGGATGTGGAGCGCCTGCCGGCCGCCGAGGGCGGGGCCGGGACCCCTTGGCGCGACCCGTCCCGGCGCCTGCCCTCGGCAGGGATCTTTTTGGCCGAGCCGGCCGCATGACCGTCCATCTCGCCATGCTGCCGCCCGATTCCGAGACGCCCAGCCTGCAGGTGCGCGTGCCCAAACCCGAGCTCGGCCCCTGGCGCGCAGGCAATACCGGGATCGAGGGCGTATGGAGCTTCGACTCCGGCGTGCCGGGGCCGCATCTGCTGCTGAGCGCGCTGGTGCATGGCAATGAAGTGGCCGGCGGCGCCTTGCTGATCCGCTTCCTCGCAGCGGGGCTGCGCCCGGCGATGGGGCGGCTGACCTTCGCCTTCGGCAACCTCGCCGCCTTCGACCGTTTCGACGCCGAGGACCCCACCGCGAGCCGCTTCGTCGAGGAGGACATGAACCGCGTCTGGGCGCCAGCCTCGCTGGCCAGCCCGCGCCGCTCCCTGGAGCTCGACCGGGCGCGCGCCCTGCTGCCGGTGGTGCGTCAGGCGGATGTGCTGCTCGACCTGCATTCGATGCTCTGGCCCTCCGACCCGTTGTTCATCGCAGGGCCCGGCGAAGCCTCCCGCGCGCTGGGCTTGGCGCTGGGCGCACCACTGGTGGTGGTGGCGGATGACGGCCATGCGGGGGGCTTGCGCATGATCGACCTCCCGCATTTCACCGAAGGGCCGCGCGCCCTGCTGGTCGAGGCCGGCCCGCATTGGGAGGCCGAGACGCAGGCGCAGATGGCGCAAACAGCCGAGCGGTTGATGCGCTGCCTCGGCCTTGTCGGCGCGCCGCCGACGCCGGGCGAATGGCCGCCGGGGCGGCTCGCGCGCGTCACGCGCACAGTGACGGCGCAAACCAGCGCCTTCGCTTTCCTGCGCGGCTATCGCGGCGGCGAGGTGGTGCCCCGGCGCAACACGCTGATCGCGCTGGATGGCGAGGCGGAGCTGCGCACGCCCCACGATGACTGCCTGCTGGTGATGCCGAGCCCCCGTGTGCTGCGCGGGCACACCGCGGTCAGGCTCGCGAAGTTCGCGTAGCGCTCAAACATTAAACCTGAACAACAATACGTCGCCGTCCTTCACGACGTATTCCTTGCCCTCGACGCGCATCTTGCCGGCTTCCTTGGCACCCTGCTCGCCGCCCAGCGCCACGTAATCCTCGTATGCGGTGGTCTCGGCGGCAATGAAGCCGCGCTCGAAATCGCCATGGATGACGCCCGCCGCGCCCGGGCCCTTGGTGCCGCGCGTGATGGTCCAGGCGCGCGTCTCCTTCGGCCCCACGGTGAAGTAGGTGACCAGGCCGAGCAGCTGGTAGCCCGCGCGGATGATGCGATCGAGGCCGCTGTCGCTCAGGCCCAGCGATTCCAGGAACTCGGCGCGATCGGCATCCGCCATCTGGCTGATCTCGGCCTCGATGGCGGCGGAGACGATGACGGCGCGGGCACCTTCCTGCTTCGCCATCTCGAACACCCGCGCGCTATGCGCGTTGCCCGTCGCCGCCGAAGCCTCCTCGACGTTGCACACATACAGCACCGGCTTGGTGGTCATCAGCTGGAGCCGCGCGGCCGATTCCTCCTCGCCTCGGGGGACCGCCTTGCGCGCGGGGATGCCGGCGGTGAGCGCGGCCGTCAGCGGCTCGATCAGCGCCATCTGGGCCTGCGCGTCCTTGTCCCCGCCGCGCGCCTTCTTGCCGAGGCTGATGGCGCGCTTCTCCAGGCTGTCGAGATCGGCGAGCATCAGCTCGGTCTCGACCGTCTCGGCATCGCGCACGGGATCGACGCTGCCCTCGACATGGGTGATGTCGCCATCCTCGAAGCAGCGCAGCACGTGCACGATGGCGTCCACCTCACGGATGTTCGCGAGGAACTGGTTGCCCAGGCCCTCGCCCTTCGAGGCACCGCGCACGAGGCCCGCGATGTCCACGAATTCCAGGCTGGTGGGGATGATCTTCTGCGACTTGCCGATCTTGGCGAGGGCGCCCAAGCGCGGGTCGGGCACGGCGACGCGGCCGACATTCGGCTCGATCGTGCAGAAGGGGTAGTTGGCGGCCTGGGCGGCGGCGGTCGCCGTCAGCGCGTTGAACAGCGTGGATTTGCCGACGTTCGGCAGGCCGACGATGCCGCAATTGAAACCCATGGGATCAGCTTTCTCGTGTCTGCGTCAGCAAGGCGCAAAGATCAGCGGCGAGGGTGGAGGCTGCGATGCGCGCCGCCGCGTCATCGGTCCGGAAATCGAGCGCCGCGGCGCGCAGCGCCGGCGCCAGCGTCGCCGCCGGCATGCCGACGCGCTTGGCAGCCTCGGCAATGCGCGCGGCATGGTCTGCCGTGCTGCGCACCTCGCCGAGCAGCGCCGCGGCATCGAGCGCAAGCGCGGCGCGCAGCGCGGCCTCGCCGGCGGTGGCGAGCACCATGCGGGCGCGGCGGATATCAGACAGCGGCTCGCCGCTCGCCACGCCGGGTGGGTTGGACATGGCGACCGAGCGCAGCGAGGCCGCGGCCTGCGACAGGCTCTGCGCCTCGCGGATCAGCCCGGCGGCGAGTGCGGCGGCGCCATTGGCGAAATCTTCCGGCCCGGGGCTGCCGAAGCCGCCCTCGAACATGCTTTCTTCCATTGCTGTCACTCCGAAGGGGTCAACAGGGCTACCCGCGTCATGAAGGCCTCGTGCTGGCCCTCGGCGAGCAGGGGCGCCGCCTCGGCCACCGCGTCGAGCAGGGGTGTCACCCAGGTATCGACCTTGGCAAAATTGCCGAGCACATGGCCCGTCACCGCATCCTTGTGGCCCGGATGCCCGATGCCCAGCCGCACGCGCCAGAATTCCGCAGAGGCCAGCGCACGCTGCATGTCGCGCAGCCCGTTATGGCCAGCCACGCCGCCGCCCTTCTTCACCCGGATCTTGCCAGGCGCGAGGTCGAGTTCGTCGTGGAAGGCCCAAATGGCGATGGGCGGCGCCTTGATGAAGCCCGCCGCCTGCTGCACCGCGTCGCCGGAGGCGTTCATGTAGGTCTCGGGCTTCAGCGCCAGCACCTTCACGCCGCCGATCACGCCTTCGGCCACCTGGCCCTTGAACCGCTTGCGCCACGCGGAAAAACCATGCCGCTTGGCGATCGCGTCCAGCGCCATGAAGCCGATATTGTGGCGCTGCCGTGCGTGTTCCGGCCCCGGATTGCCGAGACCGACCCAGAGAAGCACGACAGCGCCCCCCGACGGCGCGGGTTACTTTTTCTTCGCGGGTGCGGCGGCCGGCTTGGCGGCTGCGCCCGGCTTTGCCGGCGCGGCCGCGGCCGGCTTCGCCGGTGCCTTGCCCTTGCCCTTGACCGGCTCTGGCGCCGCCACGACGACCGGGGTGAGTTCCGCATCGGTGGTCGGTGCGGCGATCGAGGCGACCATGAAGTCTCGGCCGGCGATCACCGGGCGGGCGCCAAAATTGTCCTTGATCGCGGACCAGCGCAGGCCGTCGCCGATCTTGGCGTTGGTCAGGTCGATCTCGAAATTCTCGGGCACGCGGTCGATCTCGACCATCACCTCGACGTCGCGGCGCACCGCGTTCAGCACGCCACCAGCCTTGATGCCAGGGCAGATGTCCTCGTGCAGGAACACCACGGGCACGCGAACGCGAATGCGCGCGCCGGGCGCGACGCGCTGGAAATCGACATGCAGGGGGCGATCCGTCACCGGGTGGAACTGCACTTCGCGCATGATGGTGCGCTCGGTCGGGCCATCCTTCACCGCGACCTCATAGAGGTGCGATTGCCAGCCACCCTTGGTGAGCTCCTTCATCACGTCGCGCGGGTCCAGCGCCACGAGCGTGGCCTCCTGATTTGCGCCGTAGACGACACCGGGGACAAGCCCCTCACGTCGGGTCGCACGCGCTGCCCCCTTACCTGCATTTGCGCGCGCCAGGACGTCGATCCGAACTGTCTGGACCATTGCCAGGCTCCTTCATTGTGAAATGCGTTGAGACAACGCAAAAACGCCGGCCTCCAGGGGTGCCGGCGAGGTGCGGACGCATAGCGGAGCCCCCGCGCGCGCGCAAGGTGGCGCATGCAGCCTGCGCCTTTCGCGCAGGCTGAGCGCCCGAACGGGCGTCGCCACCAAACTAGCGCAGGCAAGGGCGCGGATGCGCCGGCCCGCCGCTTGAGGGCCTAAATCTTGTGACTTTCGAGGGTGCTGGGGTGGAACAGCTCCTCGGGCGTCAACAGGTGGGAGGATAGGCCCTGGGCATGGTGGTGCCGCAGGAACCACTCGAAGACATGCCGGTTGTCGGCCAGGCCATAGGAGAAAAAATCATCCCCCATCAATTGCCGGGCGCGGCGGAGGTTTTCCTCCACAAAGGGCAGGGTGACCTTGGTGGCCGAGGTATCGGTCAGCCGCGCCAGGGCTACGGCTTTCGAGGCCGAAAACGCCTTCATCACCGCCACCGGCAGCCAGGGATTCGCCTCGACGAGGGATTTGCGGATGCCGAGCACATGCATCACCGGGAAGATGCGCGTCTTCGCATACCAGGCGATGGCCTCGGCGGTCGGGTCCTCGAACAGCCAGCGGATGGCGGGGTCGCCGCGCTCGAAGCAGGAGGGCGCGCGCGGGCCCATCACGCCATCGAGCGCGCCGGCGGCGAGCATGCCGGAGATGGTCGCCCCTTCCGGCGCGTTCTCGATCACCACGCCCGGTGGCAACGCGACCGCGAGTTTCTCGATGCGTCCAGGGGTTTCGTAGCCGCCGCGCACCCAGGTGATGTCCCGCGCCTCGACGCCGTATTCCTCGGCGAGGATCGCGCGCGCCCAGACATTCGCGGTGAGCTGCCATTCCGGCAGGCCGATGCGCTTGCCGCGCAGATCGGCGGGCTTGGCGATTCCGCGATCGTTGCGAATCACGATGCAGGTGTGGCGGAAAGCACGGGAGGGGAACACCGGCACCGCGACATAGGGGCAGTCGCCGCGTGCGACGCGCAGGCTGTAGGAAGACAGCGAGAGCTCGCAGATGTCGAAGGCTTCCTGCCGCATGGCGCGGAAGAAGATTTCCTCAGGTTCCAGCAGCATGAAGTGCGGATCGACGGCGTCGATCTGCACCTCGCCATCGACCAGCGGGCGCATGCGGTCATAGGGGCCGATGGCGACCGACAGGCTGAGCCTCGCCACGGGCTATTCGGCCGCCTGCTGCGCGGGCGGGGCGACGAAGCGTTCGCGTTCCAAATCGGTCGTGCCGAGCGTGCGCCAATCGGTGGTTTTCGCCACCACGCCCTCGAAGCTTGCGATGTCACGCAGGGCCACACGCGGTTCGGTGGTGCCGAGCGCGGCGCCACCCTCGGCAAGGTGCCGCGCCGCCTCGATCATCAGACGGCGCCATTGCACGATGGCAACGTCGCTGGCGCCGAGCCGTTCGCTGGTGCGATCGGCGATCGGGCCCATGCTTTCCCACATCGCCATGTCCTGCGCCGGGATGCCCTTGATGCCGGTGAAATTGCCGAGCTTCATCAGCAGGCGGTCCTGCATGTAGTCGTTCTCCCGCACGCGCTTCTTTTGCCAATCCGCATCGACATCGATGCCCGGCTGAAGCGCGAGGAACTTCCGCCAATCTTCGGGCGAAGGCACCTCCTCCCCCTCGCCCCAGGCGAGGAAGTAGAACCAGGAATGGTGATCGTCGATCGGCACCGTCACCTGCGCGACGTTGTAGCTGGCGTTGGGCGGAATCAGCGACGTCACCGGTGCGACGAAGGTGGTGATGCGGATGTAGTCATGCGTCGCGGCCTGGGTGATCGGCCGGCGGATGGCGGCGTAACGAAAACCGTAGGAGGTGAGCTGCACCTGGAGCTTCGGCGCCTTGTCGGTCGATGGCCGTGTCCAGTTCTTCGCGTTGGCACCTGCGCGGCCAACGCGCGCCGGCACCATATCCGACGAATGCAACGTGGAGGAATGGGCGCTGTCGATCTGCCCCTCGACGATCTGCGCCCAGTTGCAGGGCACCATGGTCTTGCCGATGGCGACCTTGGTGGTGGGGTTGGGCGCGAAGGGCGGCGGCTCGAATTCGGGCATGCTCGCGCGGTCGCCGAGAAAGGCCCAGACGAAGCCGCCAGCCTCGGCGGTCGGGTAGGCGGGGTGCTTGAATTTCGCGGCCG